>NZ_JAVCVL010000436.1:0-655 GCF_032917815.1 Clavibacter sp. MX14-G9D
GGCCGCGGGGGCCAGGTCGAGGAGCGCGGCGGATCCGGCCGCGTGGTCATGCACCCGCGGCGCCCCGTCCGTCGTCGGCGGCGCGGGCGTCCGCGCGGTCCGCGGCGCGGGAGCGGAGGACGAGCACCAGCCCGGCCACCAGGAGCGCCGCGCCCACGGCGTTCCAGACGGCGTCGTACGCGGCCAGGTCGACGCCGTAGCGGATCTGGTGCAGCCCCATGAACTTGTGCTGGATCGTGCCGTCGTACAGCTGGAACCCGCCGGCTCCGAGGAGCAGCCCGCCCGTCCACCGGGGCCGGCTGAGGGCCCGTCGGCGCTGCAGGTCGGCGAGGAGGAACAGCGAGCCGATCGCCGCGGCCCAGCCGACCGCGTGCAGGATCCCGTCGGAGACGATCCCGGCCTGGGTCGTCGAGCGGTCGTAGAAGTGGTGCCACTGCAGGATCTGGTGGAAGACGACCTCGTCGACGGTGGTGGCCGTGCCGATCCCGAGCAGGAGCCCGGCCACGAGGCTGCGTCCGGGCAGCCGGGCGGCGGTGCCGCGGGCGGCGGCGCGGGCAGGGGCGGCGGGGCCGTTCGTCGAGGCGCTCATGCCTCGACGCTAGGCGCGTCCGCGTCGGGCGACCGGGTGGATCCGCGACGCCGCGGACCAGAGCGC
>NZ_JAVCVL010000437.1:0-651 GCF_032917815.1 Clavibacter sp. MX14-G9D
GCGCAGAGCTCCCGCCGTCCTTCGACCACGGCTTGCGGTCCCCATCACGTGCCGGCCGGCCGCTGCCGGAACCTGCGTCACGTGACCACGGCTTGCGTTCGCCATCCCGCTGCGAACGGTCGCCGCCAGAGCCTCGAGGCGCGGAAGAGCGACCGCCGTCTCGAGGGCCGCGCGGCGCCCCCGAGGATCCGCGCTCGTAGGGGGGACCACCCGCATCGCGACCACGAGGGGAGTGCGACGATCCGCGGTCCTGGCCTTCGGGCCGGCTGTCTCGGTCGGATGAGTCGCTCACTGTGCTCCTGTCGGCCCGTGGGCCAGATGATGTCTGTGGTGTTGTGGGTCGTGCGGAAGTCAGGTCCCAGGCTAACCGCTGAGATGCCTCGTGCCCTCGCGTCCGCGGGGACACATGACGGCTCCCGCTGTCGCGCGGGCACGCTGCGCACCTCTCTGCCTTCCTGAGTGGAGATGGGAGCCCCGGCGAGGACGCTGCTGAGCGCCACCCCCTGCTCACGATCGGCCCACCGGCTGAGAGCCCGCCACGGTGCCGACGTGACGGGCATTCGGACGTCGGCTGGCGGGCACGCGGCCCGACCAGCACCGTGGCTGTTAACGCAGGAAGGCCCGTCGCAACATGTGCGACGGGCCTTCCCG
>NZ_JAVCVL010000438.1:0-630 GCF_032917815.1 Clavibacter sp. MX14-G9D
GCATCCGGTGTCGCGGCAGGACCGGTTGGCGGCGGATGCGGATGGTGGGTGCTTGCCGGGGCGGGGGTCGTGCCTGGATGGGCGGCATGCGTTCCTGCCGCCGGCGAGGACGCCGGTGAAGGCGGCGGATCCGGTACCGGTTGTGGAGGGGGGTCCGGGGGTGACGTTGGAGGACGTGGCGCAGTTCGTACCGAGGTCCGCGTCGATCCGGTCCCAGCCCGTCGGGTGGGCGCTGGTGGGGGCGCCGGTGAACCTGCTGACGGATGCGGTGGTGCAGGTGGTGGACGGGGTGCTGCTGGGTCGGCCGGCGCAGGTGCGGTTCGTGCCGGTGTCGTTCACGTGGGACCACGGTGATGGCACGACGACGGCGGTGGAGGGTCCGGGGGCGTCGTGGGCGCAGCTGGGTCAGGGCGACTTCACGCCCACGGCCACGAGCCATGTGTTCGCGATCGTCGGCGACCGGCAGGTGTCGGTGACGGTCGCGTATGCGCCGTCGTACCGGTTCGACGGGGGCGCGTGGCAGTCGATCCCGGGGACGCTGCCGGTGCTGGTGGGGCCGGTGACGATCCATGTCCTGCAGGGGTCCACGGTCCTGGTGCCCGGGCCGTGCGGGACCCACCACGCCGGACC
>NZ_JAVCVL010000439.1:0-618 GCF_032917815.1 Clavibacter sp. MX14-G9D
CGGTGCGGTGCCGGGACGGATCGCGTCCGGCGCGGTCGTCCGCGACGCCGCGGCGCCCTGCCCCGCCTCGAGCTCCCGCAGGCGGTCGAGCTCCGCGTCGTCGAGGTCGGAGGCCGGCCCGTAGGCGCGGCGGCGCAGCTCCCGGAGCTCGCGGAGCTCGCCGTCCCGCGCCTGGTCCATGCCGTCGATCCTGTCACCGTCGCGCGTCGGCGACCGCGCCCCGTCGGGATCCGACGCTGGCCGGCTCCCCCGCCCCGGCCTACGCTCGGCGCATGCCCACCGAGACGGACCTGCGACTGCCGGACGGCCGCACGCTGCACTGCTACGACACGGGAGCCGGCGACGACGCCGACCTGGTCGTCGCCTACCACCACGGCACGCCGAACGTCGGCCCGCCGCCCCAGCCGCTCGTCGACGCCCCGGAGGGCCGCGGCATCCGGTGGATCTCCTACGACCGGCCCGGGTACGGCGGCTCCACGCGGAACCCCGGCCGCACCGTCGCGACCACGGCGGCCGACGACCTGGCCGTCGCGGACGCGCTCGGGATCGACCGGTTCGCGGTGCTCGGCCACTCGAGCGGCGGCGTGCTCGCGCTCGCGGCGGCGGCCTCGCTCGGCG
>NZ_JAVCVL010000044.1:0-15763 GCF_032917815.1 Clavibacter sp. MX14-G9D
CCCTGACGGCGTGCTCCGCCGGGACCCCGGCCGGACCCGCCGACGAGCCGGCCGCGGAGGCGACCCCCGAGGGGCACGGCGCCGTCGCGGGCGCCGCGGAGCTGGCCGAGCCGCGCCTCGGCCTCACCAGCATCGACCCGACCGGCGCCGTCACGCACCTCGACCTCCTCGACGGATCCGTCGCCGAGCTCGGCCGGATCGGCGCACCCACCGCGATGGACACCGACGGCCGGTACCTCCTGGCGCAGACGGCCGCCGGCGTCGAGATCGTCGACAGCGGGGTGTGGACCTGGGACCACGTCGACCACTTCCACCACTACCGCGCGGACCCCCGCCTCCTCGGCACCGTCGAGGGCGAGGGCACCGCCGTCGTCGCCACGACCAACCAGTCCACCACGGGCGGCACGGGCCTCCACTTCCCCGGCTCCGGCGAGGCCGTCCTGCTCGACACCGCGGCGCTCTCCGGGGGGCGGATCGAGGAGTCGTTCCGCCTCGCCGGCGAGCCCGGCCCCGGGATGGTCGTGCCGGTCGGGTCCCTGGCGCTCGTCACCGAGGGCGAGGGCGCGGACGCGACGGTGGTCGGCCGCACCCGGGACGGCGCGCGCACCGGGCTGGTCGAGCCGTGCCCGGATCCCGCCGGCACCATCACCACGCGCGTCGGCGCCGTCATCGGCTGCGGCGACGGCGCACTGCTCGCGAGCGTCGACGGCGAGGAGCTGGCCGTCGAGCGGATCCCGTACCCCGAGGGCGCGACGGCCCCCGCCGCCACCTCCTTCGACAACCGCGAGGGTCGTCCGACGGTCGCGGGCCTCGCCGGGGACCAGGGCATCTGGGTGCTCGACACCCGCGCGCGCTCGTGGGCGCTCCTCCCCGCGCCCGCTCCGCTCGTGCACGTCACCGCCGTCGACGACGCGGACGACCGCCTCCTCGCCCTCACCGCGGACGGCCGCGTGCTCGTCCTGTCCGGCGCGGACGGCGCGGTCATCGCCGACACCGGCCCGCTCGTGGCCGGGTCGCTCGCGGCCGGGAGGATGCCGACGCTCGTCGCCGACCAGCAGCGCGCGTACCTGTCGGGCCCCGTCGAGCGCCGGCTGCACGAGATCGACTTCGCGGACGACGCGCGCGTCTCGCGCACCTTCGACACCGCGGCCGAGCCGGCCTTCACCGCGGAGACGGGCCGATGAGCGCGGGCCGTTCCCGGCGGCGCCGCCTGCCTGCCGCGCTCGCGGGCACCGCCACGACCGCCGGCGCCCGCGCGCTGACCCTCGCGCTGACCCTCGCCCTCACGGGCTGCGCGGTCGCGGGCGACGAGCGGCCGACCGTGCACGTCTCCACCAACATCCTCGGCGACGTCGTCGAGGAGCTCGTGGGCGACGAGGCGGAGGTCGTGACGCTGATGGGGCCGGACGCGGATCCGCACTCGTTCGAGATCTCCGCGCAGGAGGCCGCGCGCCTCCGCGCCGCCGACCTCGTCGTCTCCAACGGCCTCGGCCTCGAGGAGGGGCTGCAGCAGCACCTTGACGCGGCGGCGGACGCCGACGTGCCGGCCTTCGTCGCCGGCGACGCCATCGAGGTCCTCGCCTACGCCGAGGGCGACGCGGAGGGGATGCCCGACTCCCACTTCTGGACCGACCCCGCGCGCATGGTCGACGTCGTCGACGCGCTCGAGCCCGTCCTCGCGCGCATCGAGGGCGTCGATCCGGCTGCCGTCGCCGCCCGGACCGCCGCGTACCGCGCGGAGCTCGAGGCGCTCGACGCGGAGATGACCGCGGCGTTCGCCGCCATCCCCGCCGAGCGCCGCGCCCTCGTCACCAACCACCACGTCTTCGGGTACCTCGCCGACCGCTTCGGGTTCGAGGTCGTCGGCGCCGTGATCCCCGGCGGCACCACCCTCGCCGCGCCCTCCGCCAGCGACCTCGCCGACCTCGTGTCGGCGGTCGAGGAGACCGGCGTCCCCACGATCTTCGCGGAGTCCTCCTCGCCCGACCGCCTCGTCCAGGCGCTGGCGAGCGAGGCCGACGTCCGCGTGGAGGTGGTCGAGCTGTTCACGGAGTCCCTCACGGGCCCCGAGGGCGGCGCCCCCGACTACCTCGCCATGATGCGCGTCAACACGCAGCGCATCGCCACCGGGCTCTCCCCCTGAGCGCCCGCGACCACCCCACACAGGAGGAACCACCATGCGCACCCCCCGACTCCGACGGACCGGCATCGCCACCGTCGCCCTGGGCCTCGCCGCGACGCTCGCGGCCTGCTCCACCCCGGCACCGGAGGGCTCCGCATCCTCCGAGGCGCCGGCCGGATCCGGCGAGGCAGCCGGATCCCGCGTCGCCGTCTCGTACGAGGGCGGCATCCTCGTCCTCGACGGCGACACCCTCGAGACCGTCGCCGACCTCGACTCCGAGGAGTTCACCCGCCTCAATCCCGCGGGCGACGGCCGGCACGTCATGGTCACCATGAGCGAGGGCTTCCAGGTGCTCGACACCGCGGCCGGCAGCGCCGACGAGGCCGAGCTGACCGACACCGTCTTCGAGGCCGACACCCCCGGCCACGTCGTCCGCCATGCGGGCAGGACGATCCTCTACGCCGACGGCACGAGCGACACGACGGTCTTCGACACCGCGGCGCTGGCCGCCGCCGACGGCCTGCCGGAGACGGAGACCATCGAGGGCGTCGAGGCGCACCACGGCGTCTCGATCGTGCTCGAGGACGGCACCTTCCTCACGACCGTGGGGAACGCGGACGGCCGGGACGGCGTCGAGGCGCGCGATGAGTCCGGCGCGGTCATCGCGCGGACGGACCAGTGCCCCGGCGTGCACGGCGAGGGCACCGCGTCCGGCGAGGCCGTCGTCTTCGGCTGCGAGGACGGCGCGATCCTCTACGCGGACGGCGCCTTCACGAAGCTCCCGGCGCCCGACCAGCCCTACGGCCGCATGGGCAACGCCTACGTCAGCGAGACCAGCCCCGTCGTCGTCGGCGACTACAAGGACGACCCGGACCTCGAGGGCTACCTGCTGGACGCCGTGACGCTGATCGACACCGACACGAGGACCCTCCGCGTCGTCGACCTGCCCGAGGGCGTCGGCTACACGTTCCGCGACGTCGCGCGCGGACCGGACGACATGGCGTACATCATCGGCTCCGACGGCGCGATCCACGTGCTCGACCCCGAGACCGGCGAGCTGACGGACGCGTTCCCCGTCATCGACGCGTGGGAGAGCCCCGTCGAGTGGCAGGATCCGCACCCCGCGATCGTCGTGGCGGACGGCGTCGGATACGTCACCGAGCCGGCCACGCAGGAGATCCACGCGGTCGACCTGACGACGGGCGAGGTGCTGGCGAGCTCCACGCTCGAGGTCACGCCGAACGAGATGGCGGTCGCCGCGGGCTGATCACCGCACGCCGCACGCATGGGGAAGGCCCGTCACCCGGGAGGGCGGCGGGCCTTCCGTGCATCCGGCGCCGGGGCACCGGATGCGGCGACCGCTACGCGGAGCGGTGGCGACGGCGGGCGACGAGCGCCCCGCCGGCCAGCAGCATCAGCGCGCCGAGGCCGCCGAGCGCCAGGGCGGACTGGCCGCCGCCCGTGACCGGGAGGGTGTCGCGGCCGGTGGCGGCGGTCGCGGTGCCCCGCCAGTAGTTGCTGTCCGGGTCGACGGCGCTCGTGCCGGCGACGGTGAAGCCCGTCGAGAGGACGACACCGGAGCGCTCGCCCGTCAGGTCGATGCGATAGTCGCCGTTGATGGCGTAGTACTGGCCGGCGATGGCGAGGTGGTAGGAGATCCGCCCGCGCTCGTCGGCCGTGCGGGTGTTGCCGTACTCCTCCAGGGGGCCGTCGTCGTAGAGGGTGATGTCCGTCGCGACTCCGGGAGGAGAGGTCAGCGACGCTGTCACGCGCTCACCCGGGAAGAAGCCGGTCGCGCGGACGGCGATGCCGCTGCCGGCCGCCTCATCGGGGTCGAACACGGTCTTCGGGATGCTGATGGCCGGGGTCTCCGGGTAGAAGACGTTCGAGTCGTCGGAGACGGCGCTCTCCCCGGAGATGGTGATGCCCTTCGAGAGGACGAGTCCGGAGTCCTCGCCGGTCACGTGCAACGTGTACGCACCGTTGGTCGCGGAGTACATGCCCGAGAAGATGACCAGGTAGGAGAAGCGCCCGCTGTCGTCCGCGGGCTGGGTGAGGCTGTACTCCGAGCCGGCGACGAGCGACGCCCGGAGCGCCAGATCCACCTGCACGCCGGCGGGAGCGGTGATCGACACCGTGACGGGCTCGCCCGGCAGGAAGCCGGTGGCGCTGAGGGCGATGCCCGGGTACACCGGCTGGTCCGGGTCGAGGGTGTCGTCATCGACGGTGATGCTCGCGGGCTCGCGTACCGGGGCGTCGGCGGAGGGCTCCGCCTCGGCGACGGGAGCATCGGCGACGGGGGCATCGGCGACCGGCGCCTCGACGGTGGGGGTCTCGACCGCGGGGGCCTCGACCGCGGGGGTCTCGATCGCCTCCGGGGCGGTCTCGTCCGCGGCGGGCGGGGTCACGTCCGCGGGCTCCGTCTGCGTCGTGCCGGTCGTCGGATCCACGGCCGCGTGCGCGGCGGGGGCCCAGGCGAGGGGTGCGGCGACGAGCGCGGCCGTGAGGCACAGCGCGGTGACGGGGCGTCGCAGTCGCGTCGTGCGGGCTGCGGCGGGCGTGAGGTCCATGGGGCTCCTGATCGAGGTGAGCCGCTCCCGGAGGAGGCGGCGGTGCTGGCGGATCCCGGAGGATCCGCGGGGATTCCTCCCTTGGGGTAAACGTAGGGGAGTGCCTGGTCACGAGGGATAACGATCGGATGCGCGCATGTCCGGTCGCACCCCCACTCCGGGTGAGGGGAGGCGCCGCCCTTGCCGATGCCGCAAGGGACCGTGCGTCTCGCGCCTCGATCCCGCAGGCTCGACGCATGGACATCGCACAGGGGATCGCAGGTCGGGACGAGTGGGACGCCGTCGTCGTGGGCGGGGGCGTCGCGGGTTCGAGCGCCGCGCTCATGCTCGCCCGCGCCCGCCGGAGCGTGCTCGTCGTCGACGCGGGTCAGCCGCGCAACGCCGTCGCCGCGCACATGCACGGCGTGCTCGGTCACGACGGCAAGCCGCCGCGTCAGCTCGTCGCCGAGGGGCGCCGGGAGATCGAGGGCTACGGCGGCGTCGTGGTCGACGGGCGGGTGCAGGGCGTCGACGCCGTCGAGGATCCGGCCGGGCCGCGCTTCCGCGTGACGCTCGACGGCGGTGCGGAGGTCCGCGCCCGCCGGGTGGTCCTCGCGACCGGCCTCGCCGACGTGCTGCCCGAGGTCCCCGGCCTCGCCGCGCACTGGGGTGCCGGCGTCGTCGTCTGCCCCTACTGCGACGGCTACGAGGTGCGCGACCGCCGCATCGGCGTGCTCGCCACCGGACCCGGCAGCCTCCACCACGTGCAGATGCTCCGCCAGTGGTCGCCCGACATCACGTTCCTCGTCGCGGGCGGCACGGCGTCCGGCGAGCCGCTCGGCATCGACGCGGCGACGCGCGCGGGGCTCGACGCCCGCGGGATCCGGATCGAGGAGGAGGTCGTCACCCGCGTGCTCGGGGAGCGGGGCGCGCTCGAGGGCGTGGAGCTCGCCGACGGCCGGGTCCTCGGGCTCGACTCGCTCTTCGCGATGCCCGGGGTGGCGCCGCGCGACGGCTTCGCCCGCGCCCTCGGCGCCGCGACCGAGGAGACCCCCTGGGGCCCCTTCGTCACGGCGGATCCGATGGGCCAGACGAGCGTGCCCGGCCTCCTCATCGCGGGCAACGCGTCGAGCGGATCCGCCAACGTGCCCGTCGCAATGGCCGCCGGCACCATGGCGGGTGCCATGGCGAACGCGGGCATGGTCACGGAGGACGTGGCGATCGCCGTCACCGCCGCCGCGGTGTCCGTCCTCGCCGGCCGGTAGCGGTGGGCGCCGTCCCGGCGTAAACTTGAGTCCGCAAGACTCAAGTACGTGGAGGAAGGAACGCATTGGCCAACATGCAGGGCGCACCCGCCAGCGCCGAGGACGCGAGGACCGCGCTCGAGCAGTACGGGGTGAACCTGACCGAGATCGCGAAGAGCGGCAAGCTCGACCCGGTCATCGGACGCGACGCGGAGATCCGGCGCATCAGCCAGGTGCTCACGCGTCGCACCAAGAACAACCCGGTCCTCATCGGGGAGCCCGGCGTCGGCAAGACCGCCGTCGTCGAGGGCCTCGCCCAGCGCATCGTCGCGGGCGACGTGGCCGACTCCCTGAAGGGCAAGCAGCTCGTCTCGCTCGACCTCGCCGCGCTCGTCGCGGGCGCGAAGTACCGCGGCGAGTTCGAGGAGCGGCTGAAGGCGGTGCTGAAGGAGATCGACGACGCCGACGGCGAGGTCATCACCTTCGTCGACGAGCTGCACACCCTCATGGGCGCGGGCGGCGGCGAGGGGTCCGTCGCGGCGTCCAACATGCTGAAGCCCATGCTCGCGCGCGGTGAGCTGCGGCTCATCGGCGCGACCACGCTCGACGAGTACCGCCAGTACATCGAGAAGGACGCCGCGCTCGAGCGCCGCTTCCAGCAGGTGTACGTCGGCGAGCCGAGCGTGGAGGACACCGTCGCGATCCTCCGCGGCCTCAAGGGCCGCTACGAGGCGCACCACCAGGTGCCCATCACGGACGCGGCGCTCGTCGCTGCCGCGTCGCTCTCGAACCGCTACATCCCCGCCCGGCAGCTGCCGGACAAGGCCATCGACCTGATCGACGAGGCCGCCTCGCGGCTGCGGATGGAGATCGACTCCTCGCCCGTCGAGATCGACGAGCTGCGCCGCGCGGTCGACCGGATGCGGCTCGAGGAGCTGGCGCTCAAGCGCGAGAAGGACGAGGCCTCGAAGGAGCGGCTCGCGCGGCTGCGCGAGGACATCGCCCAGCGCGAGGAGACCCTCGGCGGGCTGCAGCGGCGCTGGGAGGCGGAGCGCGCGAGCGTCAACCGCGTCGGCAAGCTGAAGGACGAGCTGAACGAGCTGCGGATCCGCGCCGAGCGGGCCCAGCGCGAGGGCGACCTGGAGAAGGCGTCGCGCCTGCTCTACGGCGAGATCCCCGTCATCGAGCGCGAGGTCGCGCAGGCGGAGGCCGCCGAGTCGGTGCCGTCGGCGGAGGAGCGGCTCGTCAACGAGCAGGTCACGGGCGAGGACATCGCCGCGGTCGTCGCCGCCTGGACGGGGATCCCCGTCGGCCGGCTGCTGCAGGGGGAGACCGAGAAGCTGCTGCACCTGGAGAAGGAGCTCGGCAAGCGCCTCATCGGCCAGCGGCAGGCGGTGGCGAGCGTCTCCGACGCGGTCCGCCGCACGCGCGCCGGCATCTCGGATCCCGACCGGCCCACCGGCTCCTTCCTCTTCCTCGGCCCCACGGGCGTCGGGAAGACGGAGCTCGCGAAGGCCCTGGCCGAGTTCCTGTTCGACGACGAGAAGGCGATGATCCGCATCGACATGAGCGAGTACGGGGAGAAGTTCTCCGTGTCCCGCCTCGTCGGCGCCCCTCCCGGCTACGTCGGCTACGAGCAGGGCGGACAGCTCACCGAGGCCGTCCGGCGCCGCCCCTACTCGGTGGTGCTGCTCGACGAGGTCGAGAAGGCGCACCCGGAGGTGTTCGACGTGCTCCTGCAGGTGCTCGACGACGGCCGCCTCACCGACGGCCAGGGCCGGACGGTCGACTTCCGCAACGTGATCCTCGTGCTCACCAGCAACCTCGGGTCGCAGTTCGTCAGCGACGCGTCCCTGCCGCTGGCGAGCCGCGAGGAGGCGGTGCAGCAGCTCGTGCGCCAGACGTTCAAGCCGGAGTTCGTGAACCGGCTCGACGACATCGTCGTGTTCCAGACCCTGTCGATGGACGACCTGGCGCAGATTGTGGAGCTCTACATCGACCGCCTCGGCGACCGGCTCGCGGACCGCCGCCTCACGCTCGGGGTCACCCCGGACGCCCGGCGCTGGCTCGCGGAGCGCGGCCACGACCCGCTGTACGGCGCACGTCCCCTGCGCCGGCTCATGCAGCGCGAGATCGACGACCGCCTCGCGCGCGAGCTGCTCGCGGGCGACATCCGCGACGGCGACGCCGTGCGGGTCGACCTCGCGCCCGACGGCGAGGGCCTCACGGTCAGCCGCGCGTGGGACGACGAGCCGGAGGACGCTCCCGCCCTCTGATCCCGATCCGTCCCGTCCGCGTCCCTCAGGGGCGCGCGACGGGACGGATCCGTCCGCCCGAGATCTCCAGCACCTCGTCGCTCAGCGCGTCGATGTGCTCGCGCTCGTGGCTGGTGAACAGGATCGTGGTGCCGATCGCCTGCTGCCGTCGCAGCTCGGCCGTGAGGCGCTCGACGCTCTCCGCGTCGAGGGCGTTGAACGGCTCGTCGAGCAGCAGCACCTCCGGTCGCTCCATGAGCGCCTGGCAGAGCGACAGCTTCTGCTTCATCCCGAGCGAGTAGCTGCGGACGCGCGTGCGCGAGTCGGGATCGAGCCCCAACTCGCGCATCGACTCCCGCACCTCGTCCACCGTGATCCGCTTCCGGATGGCGGCGAGCTCGGTCAGGTTCTGCAGGCCCGTGCGGTGCGCCAGGTAGGCCGGCCCGTCGACGATCGCGCCGAACCGGTCGGGGAACGTGCGCCCGGGGGAGAGGAGCGCCGGGTCGATGTCGACGACGCCAGCGTCGGGACGCAGGAAGCCGAGGATGATCTTGAGCAGCACGGACTTGCCGCAGCCGTTGGGCCCGACGAGTCCGTAGGTGCGGCCGCGCTCCAGGGCGAGGTCGACGCCGTCGAGGAGGGGGACGCCACGGAAGCCCTTCGTGACGCCGGTGAGGGCGATGATCGGCATGGTGCTCCTTGTCGTTCGGGATCAGGCGGGGCGGGTGCGCTGCACGAGCGCGGTGAGGGCGAGGCCGAGGATGGCGACCCAGAGACCGAGCGTGGCCGTGGCGTCGCCGACCTCCGACCATCCGCCGCGTGTCACGGCGAGGTCGGCGAGCTGGAGGGGCAGCCACGTCCGCGTCTCGAGCTGGAGCGCGCCGCCGACGACGATCACGCCGACCGTGAGGAGTCCGGCGGCGGACCCCCGCGCGAGCCAGGTGACGATGAGGACGAGAGCCGAGTAGACCCCGAGCTGGAGCAGGCCGCCGACGAGGTACTGCCCGGCGAGGAGACCGAGTCGTCCGGGGGCGGGGAGCACGGGCCCGGATGCGGTGAGGACGGCGATCCCGAGCCCGAGTGCGGCGACGACGGCGAGGTACAGGACGGCCGCGACCGCGTGGCGCGCCGTGCGCGCCGCCGCCCACCGCGTGGCCGAGCCGTGCCGTAGGAGACGCTGCAGGAGCATGCCGCGGGCCTCGTGGGACTCGCGGAGCTGCAGGACGAACGCGAAGCCGCCGTACACGGCCAGTCCGCTGAGGAGGTGGAGGACCGTCCCGTCGCCGGAGAGCGCGGAGGCGAGACGGTCGACGGCGGTCGGCGGAGCTTCGTCCCGGAGGAGCGGATCCGCGGGCATCGCCAGGAGTCCGGTGAGGCATGCGCCCACCACGGCGACGAGCACGATCCACGCCCTCACCCCCTGCGCCGTCCGAGGAGGGCGGGGCGCGAGCGGTGCCCGCGGTCCTTCGCCCGGGTCGCGAGGAGCAGCGCCGCGCACGCGGCGGTGACGGCCGCCCAGCTGGCGGTCGCGGCGCCGGGGTCGGCCGCGACGGTCCGCGCGGTCGTGAGGTGGCTGAGGTTCAGGGGTGAGGCGGCGTCGATCAGCCCGGCCGCGGAGAGCAGCGCGAGCATGCCCACGGACACGGCGAAGGCGATGTCGAGCCCTCGGCCGGGGCCGATGAGGTGGAGGGCGAGCGCGAAGATCTGGGTCGCCATCAGGAGGGCGAGCGCGAGCGCGACGGTGCCGACGATCAGCGCCAGCCACGGCCAGCCCAGCCGCTGCTGGGCGGCGCTGTAGCCCTCGATGCCGTGGGTGCCGTCGTCGGCGACGGGGAGCCCGAGCGCGGTGACGTACATGGCCACGACGAGGAGCGGCAGGATCGTGAGCGCCCAGGTCATGCCGTCGCGGCACGCGGCGAGGAGAGCCCGGACGTAGGTGCCGTGGCGAATGAGACGGTCGGGCCGGGCGTCGGCCGGCGACCGGACCACGAGCGCGACGAGCCAGGCGAGCAGCACGACGTTCGCGAGGAACCGTGTGTCCGTCACCTCGTCGAGCATCAGCTTCGTCTGGGTGAGGCGCACGCCGGTCGGTGAGGACTCGTCGAACGCGCGGGTGTACGCGCCGGACGCGACGGCGAAGCCGGCCAGGACCAGCGCCGGGACGCTCGTGATCCGGTCGGCGACCGTCACGAGAGACGGCCGCTGGTGGGGATGCGCCGGATGGTGAAGATCGCGACGACGGCGACGACGACCGCGAGGATGAGGTGAGGGGCGACGACCTCCGCGTCGGAGGGGTACGTGAGCCCGAATGCGATCGCGGAGAAGTAGAGGGCGAGGCTGGGGTGCCCCAGGAGCTCGGCGACGAACGTCTCGCCGAACACGAACAGCATGGGGAGGGCGAGCGCAAGGAAGCGGTTGCGGACGAGCACGACAGCCGTGACGCCGATGGCGGCGTACAGCGCGGCGCAGAAGCCGAACCAGCTCGAGTGCACGAGGCCGAAGGGCAGATCCCCGAAGCGCAGGTAGCTACCGAACGCCTCATGCTGCTGGGTGTACGCGACGGCTTGCTCCGGCGTCATCAGGTAGCTCGCCGGGTCGATTCCCGGATCGCCGAGGAGGGGCCAGATGTGGAATGCCGTCACGTAGGTCAGGAAGGAGAAGAGGAACGCGAAGGAGAAGCCCATCATCGTCGCTGTCACGTAGCGCGTGGCGAGGAGGAGCCTCATGTCGCAGCGGGTCCGCTGCACGCTGATGAATCGATGCGCCAGGTCCGACGAGAAGCGCGTGCAGGTGAGCAGCGTGATGCCCAGCGGCATCAGGATGAGCGATGGCGAGAGCATGCCGGACGCGAAGACACCTGATCGGTCACGAAACACGGAATGCCCGGTGCTGTGGATCAGGAGGATCCCTGCGAGAGCGGGCAGGAGTGCAGCGCTGATCGTCTGGGACGGACCGATGGCGCGGCGCAGAGCGGGACGGAGCACCTCACCCGACCCCGTTCCCGGCTTCACCTGACGCAGAGCCGCGCCATCCGCGGACGCCGGTTCCGCAGGGCATCAGTTGCTGGCCCACGAGCCGATGGCCTCGACCCGGACGATGTTGTACGGAGTCGCGTGCAGCTGCAGGTGGGCGCGTGCCCCCGAGGGGAAGGGAGAGTCGAGGAGTGCTCCTTGACCTTGTCTGATGTCCTTGATCTCCCCGCCGCAGGAGTTGTTCCCGCCGCCGCAGATGCGTGCGTTCATGTGGTACTCGGCGCCGATCGTGTCGAATGAGACGAACCCCTGCCCTCCGGTGGAGTCCTTGGTCTGAGCGGTCGAGTCCCAGGGCTGCTGGAATCGTGGGGTGATGGCGTCGAAGTGCGAGGTAGCGGTGCCGGCGTATGCCGCGCTGCCCGCTCCGACGAGGAGGCAGATGAGGGCGGTCGTGGTCGTGGTCTTCGTGGTGAGGCGCATGAGGATCCGTTTCTGCGATGAGGGTGCGTGACGGCGGTCCATGGCGACCACGAGGTCATCGGCAGCGTCTTCGCGTGCGGGGATCATGCGGCGAGTCGGGTGGCGAGGGTGGCCTCGGGTTCGTCGCCGGCGCGTCAGGAGCGCCGGCACGACCGAAGGTAGGCGGGAGGGCGGCGGGCGTGCGCCGTTCCTCCACAGGCGCACATCGTGCGGCTGCGTACGGCTGCGAGCGGCTGCGCGTTGCTGCGTGCGGCTGCGGGCCACGCGCCGCGGGCCGCTGCTCGCCGCAGCGGCCCGCGCGTCGGGTCAGACCGCCGTCACCCGCAGGAGCGCGATCGTCTCGGGCCACATCGCCGGGGTGTGCAGGCCCGAGACCGCGAGCGCGCGGCCCGTCAGCTCGACGCCGTCGAACCAGGCGGGCGCGGTGAAGCCGTGGTCGGGCACGCCGACGCGGACGGGCTCCACGCGGTAGCGGCGCTCCGGGTCGAGGCCCGGCAGGAGGAAGCGGCCGCGCGGCGACACGTCGGACCGGCCCACGGTCGCGAGGAAGAACAGCGCGGCGGAGGCGTCCTCGGCCACCGAGCCGTAGACCCAGAGGCTCGGGTCGGAGCCGTCCGCGCGCACCACCGTGCCCGTGTGCATGAGGGTGCGCTCCCGCTTGTAGAGGACGATCCACTCGGCGAGGTCGCGCTCCTCGTCCGGGGTGGCCTGCGTCAGGTCCCACTCGATGCCGAAGTGCGCGAACAGCGACGTGCCCGCGCGGAAGGCGAGGGTGTGCGCGCGGCCCGTGGTGTGGTTGACGCCCGACGCGATGTGGGAGCCCATCAGCTCCGGCGGCAGCAGCTGCATGGTCCAGCGGTTCATCTGCTGGCGCTCGAGCGGGTCGATGCAGTCGGACACCCACACGCGGTCGGTGCGCTCGAGCACGCCGAGGTCCACGCGGGATCCGCCCGAGGAGCACGACTCGATCTCGAGGTCCGGGAAGCGCTCGCGGAGCTCGTCCATGAGCCGGTACGCGGCGAGCGTCTGCAGGTGCACGCCCGCCTGGCCGCGCGGGGCGATGCCGGCGTCGACGAGGTCCCGGTTGTGGTCCCACTTCACGTAGGCGATGTCGTACTCGGCGAGGATCGCGCTGACCCGCTCCAGGATGTGGGCGTACGCCTCCGGGATCGCGAGGTCGAGGACCTGCTGCTTCCGGTGCGTGCCCGGGCGGCGGCCGCCGGTGGCCATGATCCACTCGGGGTGCTCGCGCGCCAGGTCGGAGTCCTCGTTGATCATCTCGGGCTCGAACCACAGGCCGAACTCCATGCCGAGGGCGCGCACGCGGTCGATGATCGGGGTGAGGCCGTCGGGCCAGACGCCCTCGTCGACGTACCAGTCGCCGAGGCCCGCGTCGTCCGCGCGGCGGTGGCGGAACCAGCCGTCGTCGAGCACGTAGCGCTCGACGCCGAGGGCGGCCGCGCGCTCGGCGAGGTCGGTGAGGCGCGCGAGGTCGTGGTCGAAGTAGACGGCCTCCCACACGTTCAGGGTGACGGGCCGGTCGCGGCGCGGGTGGGTGTCGCGAGCGCGGAGGAAGCGGTGGAAGCGGGCTGCCTGGTCGTCGAGGCCGTGGCCGTACGCCGCGTAGACCCAGGGGCTCGAGTAGGCCTCGCCCTCGGCGAGGCGCACCTCGCCGGGCAGGAGGAGCTCGCCGCCGCCGATCACCTGGCGGCCGCTGGAGAGGCGCTCCGCGTAGTGGCGGTGGTCGCCGCTGAAGGCGACGTGCGCGCCCCAGACGTCGCCGTGGCGGAAGCCGAAGCCGGGCACGCCGACCGAGAGCACGGTCGCGGCGTCGGAGCCCGTGCGGCCGCGACGGCCCTCGCGCTCGTGGATGCCGACGTTCAGGGGGCTGCGCTGCGGGGTGCGCTCCTTGCCCCAGCGGCCGGCGAAGTCGAGGACCTCGCGCGCCTCGGGCGGGATCGGCAGCGCCAGCGTGATCCCCTCGAGGTCGTAGATCCCCGCGCCGGCGTTCGTCAGCTCCGCGCGGGTGCGCACGAGACCGGAGGGCAGCAGCTCCACGTCCACCGCGAGGCCGAGGCCGGCGACGTCGTCGACCGCGTCCACGTGCACGAGCGCGGGGCCGTGGGTGGCGGATCCGGGGTGCCCCTCGGAGCCCGCCGGCACCGGGGATCCGTCCACCGTCGCCGCGGTCACGCGGAACGAGGGCGACCAGTCGGCGCCGGAGCGGTGCCCGGCGATGCCGGGCTTCCCCGTCCAGGAGGTGTGCGCCTCGGGGAGGATCGCGAGGCGGATGGGGTCGTCCGCGACGTTCGGCACGATCGGCTCGACCGCCGCGCGGGCCATCGTCTCGAGGTCCGCGGCCGTGGTGGCACCGAGGTCCGCGCCCCAGTGCACGACGGCGGGCAGGCGGCCGTCCGTGAGGTCGAGCACGAGGGAGACGCCGGAGGCCCGGAGGTGGAGGAGGGCGGACGGGACGGCGGTGTCGGGCATGGTGCTCCTGCGTCGATGCGGGTGGGATGCGTCCATCCTGCCGCGACGCGGGCGGTCGCCGCACGCCTCCACGCCGAGGCGGTCGCCTAGTCCAGGTCCTCGAGGCCGGGCACCGCCGTGCCGTCCTGGCGGTCGGCGGTGACGCGGGTGCCCGGCTGCGACTGCCGGGCGCTGATGGTGAGCGCGCGGATGCGGGCGACGGCCTCGGGGTCGCGCAGCTCCTCGCCCGCATGGTCCGCGGCGTCCGCGGGCTCCACCACGATCTGGCTGGCCGGGCCGATGAGGATCTCGACCTCGCCCGCGCCGCCGTCGGGCAGCCGGACGGGCACGCGGACGGCGTCGGCCGCCCGGCCCTCGCGGGCGAGCGCCTGCGCGCAGTCGACGACGGCCCGGGCGATGTCGTCGCCGGTCAGGTAGCGGCCGTCGGCGTAGTGGATGGTGTGCACCCTCCCACTGAACGCCCTCCCGGGCGCGGCGACCAGGGGCTTGCCGCCCGATGCGCGCGGGTGGAGGGTCCGCGCGGCGCCGCAGCGTCGCGGTCGCGGCCCCCGGCCTCGGTACGCTCGGCGGATGACCTACGTCGCTCATCCCGATCGCTACTCGTCCATGCCCTACCGCCGGTCCGGCCGCTCCGGCCTCAAGCTCCCCGAGCTGTCCCTCGGCCTGTGGCACAACTTCGGCACGTCCCGCCCCATCGACACGCAGCGGGCCATCGTGCGCCGCGCCTTCGACCTCGGCATCACCCACTTCGACCTCGCGAACAACTACGGCCCGCCCCCCGGCAGCGCCGAGACGGCGTTCGGCCGGATCCTCCGCGAGGACCTGCGCCCGTACCGCGACGAGATCGTCATCTCCTCCAAGGCCGGCTACCACATGTGGGAGGGCCCCTACGGGGAGTGGGGCTCCCGCAAGTCGATGCTCGCCTCGCTCGACCAGAGCCTCGGCCGCATGGACCTCGAGTACGTCGACGTCTTCTACTCGCACCGGCCCGACCCCGAGACGCCCATCGAGGAGACCATGGGCGCGCTCGCGACCGCGGTGCACCAGGGCAAGGCGCTCTACGCCGGCATCAGCAACTACTCGCCCGAGCAGACCGAGCGCGCCGTCGCCGCGCTCGCCGAGCACAAGGTGCCGCTGACCATCCACCAGCCGAGCTACTCGATGTTCAACCGCCACGTCGAGGGCGGGCTGCTGCCCGTGCTCGAGGAGGCGGGATCCGGCTGCATCGTCTTCTCGCCGCTCTCCCAGGGGCTGCTCACCGACCGCTACCTGTCGGGATCCATCCCCTCCGACTCGCGCGCCGCGACCAGCGGGTTCCTCGACGAGTCCGCCGTGTCCGACACGTACCTCGAGCGCGCGCGCGGCCTGCAGGCCGTCGCCGAGGGGCGCGGGCAGACGCTCGCGCAGCTCGCGCTGTCATGGGTGCTGCGTCACCCGGGCATCACGAGCGCGCTCATCGGCGCGTCGAGCGTGGAGCAGCTGGAGCAGAACGTGGCCGCCGCCGGCGCCCCGGCCCTCACCGACGACGAGCTGGCGGCGATCGAGCCGCTCGCGGTCGACGGCACCGGCCGCTGATCCGCGCATGACCGGCTCGCCCGACCCCGCTGCCGGATCCGCCGTGCCCGTCGCCGTGCCCGTCGCCGCGCCCGGC
>NZ_JAVCVL010000440.1:0-610 GCF_032917815.1 Clavibacter sp. MX14-G9D
TCGCTGACGCACCTGACGGCCGTGTCCGGCGCGAACTGCGCCGTGGTCGCCAGCGACGGCATGGTCGTCGCCGACGTGGCCCTCGACGAGCCACCGGCCGGCATGGCGGGCGGGGCACGGCGACCGGGTGCCGGCACCGGACGCGTGCGCCTCGTCGGACGCCTGACGAGCCTGCACGTCGGCCGGCAGCGGGGAGGGGCGCTGGACGACGACACGGTCGCCCTGCCGGTCCCGGTCCCCGTCGTGGTCTTCGCGACGGAGCGCGGGATCGGGGCGCGCCCGGAGCGCATGCGGCCGGGCGTGGGCACCGTCGTGCGGGTCAGCGCGTCCGTGCGTCCCGCGGCTCCCGCCGACCGCGCCGCCTACCTCCTCCTCGCGCGGGGGGCGCCGGAGCCGATCTCGTCTCCGGCAGGGGCCCTCGGACCCGCCGACGCCCTGCGGGCGGGCCTCTCCCGCGCCGCGGCCGACCTCCCGGGTCCCGGGGCGCGGCTGCTGCCGGGGCTCGCCATCGGGGACGTGTCCGCGGTCACGCCCGAGCTGTCGCAGACCATGAAGGACAGCTCGCTGACGCACCTGACGGCCGTGTCCGGCGCGAACTGCGCCGTGGTCG
>NZ_JAVCVL010000441.1:0-603 GCF_032917815.1 Clavibacter sp. MX14-G9D
GATCCCGAACCCGCGGGCCGGGCCGGTCCTGCACCCGCGGGCCGTCGCGGTCAGGGACCGACGGCCGCCGCCGCGGGCCGCGCGCGGAGGCGCAGCATCGCCGGGACGACGAGCGGGAGGACGACCACCGCCGAGCCCACGAGCACGAGCCGGGCATCCGCCGCGGCCAGACCCCCGAGCGCCGCGACGTGGCCGACGACGATGGCGGTGTCGTCCACCACCCGGTCGATGCCGGCGATCCGCCCGAGGTGGTCGGTGCGGACCGTGGCCTTGAGGAGCGTGCTGACGGCGACCGTGACCGGTGCGCTGGCCGCGGCGGCGACGGCGGCGGCGGCGACCGCGACGGGGAGGCCCGGTGACGCGCCGAGCGCGGCCTGCGCGAGGCACAGCCCCACGACGCCGAGCAGGAGGACGGGGGCGGCCCGCCGCTCGGTCCCGAGCGCGGTCGTGAGGACGGCCGAGGCGAGCGCCGCGCCTCCCGTGATGGCGTAGAGCAGCTGCCCGGCGGCGGGCTCCCGGCCGAGCACCCCCGTGACGAGCGGCCCCAGGGCCACGCTCGTGCAGGCCGTGAGGAACGCGACGGCCGCCGACACCGCGAGGAAC
>NZ_JAVCVL010000442.1:0-580 GCF_032917815.1 Clavibacter sp. MX14-G9D
GACCACCGAGCTCCTGGCGCCGCCCGCCGCCGTCCCCTCCCGCTCCCGCTCCCGCTCCCGCTCCCGCTCCCGCTCCCGCCACCGTCTCCCGCACGCCGCGGGCTTCTGGACGACGGCCGTCGCCTTCACCGTCGTCATGGCCTACGCGACCGTGCCCACCCCGCTCTACTCCCTGTACCAGCAGCGCGACGGCTTCCCGACCTGGGTGCTCACGGTCGTCTTCGCCGCCTACGCCGTGGGAGTGGTCGCGAGCCTCTTCCTGGTGGGCCACCTCAGCGACCAGGTCGGGCGTCGCCGCCTCACCCTCCTGGCCGTCGGCGTCGAGGTCGTCTCGGCGGCGCTCTTCCTCCTGTTCCCCGAGGTGCCGGGGCTCATCGTCGCGCGCCTCGTCAGCGGCGTCGGGGTCGGGATGCTGACGGCGACGGCCACGGCGCACCTCGGCGAGCTGCACGCGGCGGCCCGGCCGGGAGCCTCCCCGCAGCGCGCCGTCACCGTGTCCGGCGTCGCGAACATCGGCGGGCTCGCGCTCGGGCCGCTCGCGGGCGGTCTCGCCGCGGAGCTGCTGCCCGCCCCGCTCGTC
>NZ_JAVCVL010000443.1:0-554 GCF_032917815.1 Clavibacter sp. MX14-G9D
GCACCCGCCACCGCACCCGCCACCGGACCCGCCACCAGCGGGGACGCGCCCGGCCAGCGCACCTGGTCCGCCATCGGCAGCACGGGCGTGCGCGGAGCCGCCGCCTCGGCGCACTCCGGGCACCACGACGACCGGCGGCGCTCCCGGCCCGGGCGCATGCGCTGCTCCTCGGGCGTCGCGACGAACACGTGGCCGGTGTCGCACTGCCAGGTGAGGAAGACGTCGGCGGCGGGCGGCACCTGGGTGAGCGTGATGCCGCGGTTGAACTCCGGGTGGTACTGCCGGATGAGCACCGGGAACGACGCCCACGCCTCCCGGTAGGCGCCCACGGGGTAGGGCACGTCGAGGCCGCGCGACCAGCGGCGTCGCGCCCACCACGCATCCACCGGCTCGGGCATGCGGTCACGCTACGAGGAGCCACCGACCTCGGCCTAGCCTGGGGCCGTGCCCGACCTCGCGACCGACCGCCTGCTGCTCCGGCGCTACGCCGCCGCCGACGCGCCCTTCCTCCTCGACCTGCACTCCCGGGCCGAGGTGCAGCGGTGGATCGGCTC
>NZ_JAVCVL010000444.1:0-550 GCF_032917815.1 Clavibacter sp. MX14-G9D
CGCCGGCGCCGCTCTCGCGACGGCCGCGCTGGCGGTCGCGGGGCTCGCGCAGGGGACCGGACCGGACGGCGCGCCGCCGGCCTCGGCGCACGACTACCTGGTGTCGAGCTCGCCCGCCGCCGGCTCGACCGTGGACGTGCCGCCGACGGAGGTCGCGCTGACCTTCAGCGACGTGATCCTCGACCTCGGCGCCGGTGCGGACGCATCCGACGGCTCGGCCCCCGCCTCGGGCGGCTCCTCCGTCGTGCAGGTGACCGGCCCCGACGGCGCCGGCACCCGATTCGAGACCGGGTGCGCCGTGAACGCCGGGCGCGTGGTCTCCGTGCCCGTCGCGCTCGGCGGATCCGGCGAGTACCGGGTCACGTGGCGCGTGGTCTCCGCGGACGGGCACCCCGTCTCCGACTCCATCGCGTTCACGTACCGGGCGCCGGCGGGGGCGGTCGCCTCCGCTGGGACCGACAGCGGGCCGGGCTGCGGGGCGGCGGAGGACGGGGCGGCCGGATCCGGTGCCTCGTCGACCGCGCCGGAGGCGGGCTCCGCCGACGACGCC
>NZ_JAVCVL010000445.1:0-542 GCF_032917815.1 Clavibacter sp. MX14-G9D
GGCCGCCTTCGCGGGGCGCCGCATCGTCGTCCGGCCCGGCGTCTTCGTGCCGCGGCGCCGCACCGAGCGGCTGGCGCGCATCGCCGTCGCGCGGGCACGAGCGGCTCCGCGTCCGGTCGTGGTGGACCTGTGCTGCGGCTCCGGGGCCATCGCCGCCGTGATCGCCGACGAGGTGCCGGGCGTCGAGCTCCACGCCGCCGACGTCGACCCCCGCGCCGTCGCGTGCGCGGCCGAGAACCTCGTGCCGCGCGGGGCCGCCGTGCACCGGGGCGACCTCATGGCGGCGCTGCCGGGAGAGCTGCGCGGGCGGATCCACGTGCTCGTCGCCAACGTGCCCTACGTGCCGCGCGCGGGGCTCGCGCTCATGCCCCCCGAGGCCCGCCTGCACGAGCCGGCGGCGACGCGCGACGGCGGCGAGGACGGGCTCGACGTGCTGCGGCGCGTCGCCGCCGAGGGCGGCGCGTGGCTCGCACCCGGGGGAGTCCTCCTCCTGGAGGTGTCGGATGCGCAGGCCACCGCCGCCGTGGAGGCCCTGCGCGCGG
>NZ_JAVCVL010000446.1:0-541 GCF_032917815.1 Clavibacter sp. MX14-G9D
CCTGCCACTCCGGTCCGTCGATGCCCTCGCCCGTGACGGGGGTGCCGATGGGCAGCGGGTCGTCGGGGCTGGTGCCCGGCAGAGCGGCGTCGTCGCCGGTGCCGCCGTCCTCGTCCTCGCCGGGGATCGGCTCGGGGCTCGCGTAGCCGCCGTCGGCGCCCGAGGACTCCACCGCCTCGGTCACCGAGGACACGAACGCGAACGTGTAGACGATCGCCAGGACGATGCTGAGGACGAAGCCCACGCCGCCGAGCACGATGCCGCCCACCGCGAGCGGCTTGCCGTCCATCCGGCGCACGAGCGACACGATCCCCAGCACGACCGCGACGACGGCCGGCACGAACACGACGTAGTTGAGGAACGGGATGAAGGCGCCGAGGAACGCCGCGATGCCGACGACGAGCGCCGCGATGGCGAGGCCCTTGCCGCCGCGGGAGCGCGACGGCGCGCCGGTGACGTAGGGCGGGGCGGCGGCGTAGGGCGGGGCGGCGACGGGCGGGGCTGAGCCCGCGGGGTCGGATGCGCCCGGCTGCGGGCCGCT
>NZ_JAVCVL010000447.1:0-540 GCF_032917815.1 Clavibacter sp. MX14-G9D
CCGCCCGCCGGTCCGGCTTCGGCGCCGAGCTGACGGCCCCGTTCTTCGCGTCCATGCGCATGGACCTGCGGCGCATGGAGCACACGCCCGCCTCCTTCGTGGAGTACGTCTACGGATCCGCCGAGGTCGTCGGCCTCATGTGCCTGCGCGCGTTCCTCGTCGGCCACGCCACCACGCGCCCCGAGCGCATCCGGTTCGAGGAGGGCGCCAAGCGGCTCGGCGCCGCCTTCCAGAAGGTCAACTTCCTCCGGGACCTCGCCGCCGACCACGGCGCGCTCGGCCGCAGCTACTTCCCCGGCGTCGACGTCGCGACCTTCTCCGAGGCCGACAAGGAGCGCATCCTCGACGACATCGACCAGGACCTCCGCATGTCCGGCGCCGTCATCCCCGACCTGCCCGCCTCCAGCCGGCGCGCGGTCGCGCTCGCGCAGGGCCTCTTCGCGGAGCTCGCCGTGCGGCTCCGCGCCACCCCCGCGGCCGAGCTGGCGCGCACGCGCGTGCGGGTGCCGGATCCCGTGAAGGCCCGCATCGCGCTCGCCG
>NZ_JAVCVL010000448.1:0-538 GCF_032917815.1 Clavibacter sp. MX14-G9D
GCTCGCGGCGGCGATGAGCAGCCCGCTGACGAGGATCGAGGTGGCCGAGACGACCGTGTCGAGGCCGAGGCGGGCATCCACCGCCGTGGGCACGAGCAGCGCCCGCGCCTGGCCCGTCGCCGCCGCGAACGCGCCGACCGCCTCGACGCCGACGGCCGCGACCACGATGCGGACGGCGGACGCCGGCGGGAGCAGCGCCCCGACCGTGTAGGCCGCGACGACCGGCGCGGCGGCCCAGAACCCGAACTGCGGCGGGATCACAGCCACGAGCGCCGCCTGGAGGACGGAGACGGCCAGGAGGGTCGACCGCGGATGCCGCCGCCGGAACGCCAGGGGCACGCACTGCACGACGGCGAGGACCGCGATGACCGCGCCCTGCGCCGGCGACATGGTGCGCGCGGTGCCGTCCGCCCAGACGAGCGCGGCGAGCACCCCGAGCAGCAGCACGGTGAGAAGCGCCCAGGCGGCGGCCGCGGCGGCGTCGCGTCCGGCGTCCGTGCGGATCCCGACGCGGGCGAGGGCCGCGCGGACCCGGCCG
>NZ_JAVCVL010000449.1:0-536 GCF_032917815.1 Clavibacter sp. MX14-G9D
CCTCGGCGAGGGACGCACGCGCGCCGTCGAGGGCCGCGTCCACGGCGCCGAGGTGCATGAGCAGCAGCCGGTCGGCCCCGGGGCGGGAGGCGGCGCCGAGCAGGGTGCGCGCGAGGCCGACCGCTCCGCCGTACCAGCAGGCGGCGACCCCGATCCCGCCCCAGTGGAACCCCGGACGCTCCAGGTACCAGCCGGGATCCCCGACGCGCCGGGCGGGCACGCCCGCCAGGCGCAGCGGTCCGCTCGGCACCTCCGTGAGCCCGCGGGCCGCCCACGCATCGGGCACGACCTCCACGCCGGGCCGGCGGAGGTCGACCGCGTAGAGCCCGCGCGTCCCGTCCGCGACGGCCGCCGTGATCAGCGCGTGCGTCAGCGACCCGGCGAGCGAGCACCACGGCTTCGTCCCCGTGAGCAGCACCCGGTCCGGTCCCGCGGCGGCGTCGGCCTCCGCGCGGAGCGGATCCCCGCCGCCCTCGGCCGCGAACACGCCCCACGTCGCCGCGGGGTCGCGCCGGTCGGTCGCGCGGGCGACGACC
>NZ_JAVCVL010000045.1:0-15743 GCF_032917815.1 Clavibacter sp. MX14-G9D
GGCCCCGCCCTCCGCCGCCCTGCCCTCCGCGGCCATGCCCTCCGCGGCCAGCGTGAGGAGCCCGCGGCCCATGGCGGCGGGCAGCGTGGCGTCGTCGAGGGGGGCGGACGAGTCGGGGCGGTCGCCCGCGGCGCCGGTCGCGGCGAGGACGCGCTCCCACCCCACGTAGGACTCGACGGCGATGTCGAGGACGGTGTCGAGCACCAGCACGGCCTCGGCCTCCGCGAAGCCCAGGCGGGTGAGGTCGCGGATGGCGCCCGTGAAGCGGAGGACGACCTGGTCCGGCGCGGCGCGCAGGTGGTGGATCGCGGTCGCGAGCCCCGGGTGCCGGTCGTACATGTCCCAGATGCGCTCGACGGCCTGCTCCAGGTAGGTGCGCCAGGCCGTGTCGCCCGCCGCCTCGAGCGTCCCGGCGGGGGCGTCGGGCACGACCGGCCAGTCCATCCGCGCGATCGCGGTGTCGCAGGCGAGGAGCACGATGTCGTCGCGGCTCGCCACGTGCCGGTACAGCGTCGAGTGGTCGACGCCCAGGCGGTTCGCGAGCGAGGTCAGCGTGAGCGTGCTGAGGCCGACCTCGAGGGCGCCCTCCGCGATCGACCGCCGCGAGACGCGCGCGGGCCGCCCGACCCGACCGGCTCGCCGTTCCATGCCGACGATCATACCGGGACGGCGCCAGTCATTAGGGCCCAAAGCGACGCGTGCCCGGGGACGCGGAGGAGCGGACGGGCCGGTCGCGCCGGTCGTCGCGACCGCCGGTGCCGGCGACGGGGGCGTCGTCCGGGGCGTCGGCCGGCACGGAGCCGCCGCGGCTAGCGTGGGAGCATGCCCGACAACCGCACCCCCTTCTCCGAGCTCGACGACCTCATCGCCATCCCGCGCCTCGGCGGCCTCGTGCTCTCTCCTGACGGACGCCGCGCGGTGCTCACCGTCACGACCCTCGACGCCGCCCGCACCGGCTACCGGAACGCCCTCTGGGTCGTGCCCGCGGCCGGCGGCGGCGTGCCCCGGCGCCTCACGCGCTCCGCGAAGAGCGAGGCGGGCGCGGCCTTCACGTCCACCGGCGACCTGCTGTTCGTCTCCTCGCGGCCGGACGCGGACGACGCCGCCGAGGAGGACGCCGCGCAGCTGTGGATCCTCCCGGCCGACGGCGGCGAGGCCCGCGCGCTGACGCGGCTCGCCGGCGGCGTCGACGGCATCGCGGCCGTGGCGCGCGACGCGGCCACCGTGGTCCTGCACGCGCCGATGCTGCCCGGATCCGACTCGCTGGAGGCCGACGCCGTGGCCCGGAAGCGCCGGTCGGACCTCAAGGTGAACGCGATCCTGCACGACAGCTACCCCGTGCGCTACTGGGACCACGACCTCGGTCCCGACGAGCCGCACCTGCTCGCGCTCGACCTGACGGACGCGCTCGTGGAGGAGCCCGCACGGCCCACCACGGCCGACGCCGCCACCGCGCTCGCCGCCGAGGCCGCGACCGAGGACGGCGGATCGGCGGCCGCCGCCCCCGTCGCCACTGCCCTGCCGTACCCGACGTCGCTGCCGCGCCCGCGGGACCTGACGCCGCAGCCCGGCCGGACCCTCGACCACGCGTCCGCGGCCCTCAGCCCCGACGGCCGCACGCTCGTCGTCGCCGTCGGCGTGAAGGAGCGCCGCGGCGACCGCCAGGCGCTCGTCTCCCTCGACGTCGCGACGGGGGAGCGGACGACGCTCGTCGACCTGCCCGGCACCGACGTCGAGTCGCCCGCCATCAGCCCCGACGGAGGGCTCCTCGCCTACGTCCGCGCCGACCGCGCGACCCCCGCCGGGCCCACGCAGCAGGAGATCTGGGTATCCGCGCTCGACGGGTCCGACGCCCGGCGCGTGGCCGCCGACTGGGACCGCTGGCCGTCGTCGCTGCAGTTCGACGCCGACTCCCAGGGGCTCGTCGTGACCGCCGACCAGGACGGCCGCGGCCCCGTCTTCCGCATCGGCCTCGACGGCGACGTCACGCAGCTCACGACCGACGACCACGCGTACACCGACGTGCGCGTCGACGCCGAGACGGGCGACGTGCTCGCGCTGCGGTCCTCGTGGATGGCGCCGGCCCACCCCGTGCGCGTGTCCGCCGCCGACGGGTCCGTGACCGAGCTGGCGACGCCCGCGCCCGTGCCCGCCACGACCGGCACCATGACCGAGGTCGCGACGACCGCAGCCGATGGCGCCCGCGTGCGCGGCTGGCTCGTGCTGCCGGAGGGCGCGTCGGCCGAGGCGCCCGCGCCGCTGCTGCTGTGGATCCACGGCGGCCCGCTCAACAGCTGGAACGCGTGGAGCTGGCGCTGGACCCCGCAGGTGATGGTGGCGCGCGGCTACGCGGTGCTGCTGCCGGACCCCGCGCTCAGCACCGGCTACGGCCTCGACTTCATCGCCCGCGGCTGGGACGCGTGGGGCGAGGCGCCGTACACGGACCTCATGTCGATCACCGACGCCGTGGAGGCGCGCGATGACATCGACGCGACCCGGACGGCCGCGATGGGCGGCTCGTTCGGCGGCTACATGGCGAACTGGGTCGCGGGGCACACCGACCGCTTCCGCGCGATCGTCAGCCACGCGAGCCTCTGGGCGCTCGACCAGTTCGGCCCCACCACCGACTCGTCGCAGTACTGGCAGAGCATCTTCTCCGCCGAGGGGCTCGACCGGAACTCGCCGCACCACTCGGTGCGGGACATCGTGACCCCCATGCTCGTGATCCACGGCGACCGCGACTACCGCGTGCCCGTGGGCGAGAGCCTGCGCCTCTGGTCGGAGCTCGCCGAGCACCACGCGGCCGACGACGGGACCACGCCGCACCGGTTCCTGGTCTTCCCGGACGAGAACCACTGGATCCTGAAGCCCCAGCAGTCGGTGGTCTGGTACCGGACGGTGCTCGCGTTCCTCGACCAGCACGTGCACGGGAAGGACTTCGTGCGGCCCGAGGTGCTCGGCTAGCACCGCGGTTCACGGGCCGGGCGGCGCGGGCATGCGGGATGATGACCGGATGCCCGCGCGCCCCGCCCCCGGTCCCACGCTCCTCCGCGCCGCTCGGGCCGTCGACGCCCGCGGGACGACCGCCGACGCGTGGGTGCTGCTCGACGGCGACGCGATCGCCGCGGTCGGGAGCGGACGCGAGGCGCCGCCGGCGGAGCGCACGGTCGACCTCGGCGGCGTCACGCTCGTGCCGGGCCTCGTCGACCTGCACGTGCACGGCGGCGCTGGCGGGTCCCACGACGACGGGGCCGACGGGATCCGCGCGGCCGTCGCCCTGCACCGGCGGCACGGCACCACGCGCTCCGTGCTCAGCCTCGTCGCGAACCCGGTGCCCGACCTCGTGCGGTCGCTCGGCGCGATCCGGGAGGCGATGGCCGAGGATCCGCTCGTGCTCGGCGCGCACCTCGAGGGCCCGTTCCTGTCGCCGCACGCGGCGGGGGCCCACGCGCACGAGCACCTGGTGGATCCGACGCCCGCGCGCATCGAGGCCCTCCTCGCGGCGGGGGAGGGCGTGCTGCGGCAGGTCACGATCGCCCCGGAGCTCGACGGCGCGCTCGACGCCATCCGCCGCCTGGTCGACGGGGGCGTGGTCGCGGCCGTCGGGCACACCACGTGCTCGGGCGACCTGGCGCGGGCGGCGTTCGACGCGGGGGCGACCGTGCTGACGCACGCGTTCAACGCGATGCCCGGCATCCACCACCGCAAGCCGGGCCCGATCATGGCGGCCGTCGCCGACGAACGGGTGACGCTCGAGCTGATCCTCGACGGCGTCCACGTCGATCCGGCGGTCGCGGGACTGCTGTTCCGCGCGGCGCCCGGCCGCGTCGCGCTCGTCACCGACGCGATGGCGGCGACGGGATCCGCGGACGGCCGCTACCGCCTCGGCTCGCTCGACGTGGACGTGCGCGCGGGCGTCGCGCGGGTGTCGGGCACCGATACGATCGCGGGCTCGACGCTCACGCAGGACCGGGCGCTGCGGATCGCGGTGGGCGACGTGGGCCTCGCGCTGCCGGATGCGGTCGCGGCGCTCACGGTCGTCCCGGCCCGGGCGCTGGGCCTCCAGGACCGCTTCGGCCTGCTGCGCGCGGGATCCGCGGCCGACGTCGTGGCGCTCACGCCCGACCTCGAGGTCGCCCGCGTCTGGGCCGCGGGCGTCGAGGTGCCCGGGCCGGCTTCCGCCGCGGGCGTGCCTCAGGCCTCGTCGCGGTAGACCACGCGGCGCTCGCCGGCGCGCACGGCGGCCGCGAGACGGTTGCCGGCGGGCGGGAGCGGGCAGTTCATCCAGTCGGAGAAGCCGCAGGGCGGGACGACGGCGCGCGTGAAGTCGAGCGTGACGGGTCCGTCGCCGTCCGGGCGCGGGAGGAAGAGGAAGCGGCTGGGCGCGTAGCTCTCGCGGCCGGTGGTCGCGTCGGCGAAGACGAGCTGGAGCCGGTCGCCGTCGGCGAACGCGCTGAGGCGCACCTCCTGGCCCTCGATCTCCACGACGATGTCGCCGGGCACGGGCAGCCCGCGGGTGCGGCCCTGGTCGGCGATGTGCTCGAACGGGATGACGCGGTCCTCGTCGACGCGCTCGAACCGGCCCTGGAGGATCCACTCGGGGGCGTAGGGGTAGACCTCGATGTCCTCGAAGGCGCGGTTCCTCGGGGACGCCGAGTCCCAGAGCCGGTAGCCGTGCTCGGGCTCGCCGGTGTCGAGCGAGACGCGCTCGATGCGGGTGAGCTGCACGGTGTCGGGCTGGCCCTCGAGCGCCTCGAGGTCGCTGACCTCCTCGCTGGGAGCGAGCCACGTCGTCTGGATCAGCGCGAGGCTGCCGAACGGGCTCGTCACGGCCGCGAGGCGGGCGCGGTGCCAGGCCTCGTAGCGGGCGAGGGCATCGGGGTCGGCGGCGTCGGGGCGGGCGGCATCGGTCGTCGTGTCGGTCACGTGAGGGTCAACGCGCCTGGTGCGGGCGCATTCCCGGAGCGCGCGCCTCGCGGATGCCGCTCGGAGGCGTCGGGTATTGACTGGACACCCGACGGAAGGACGCTCCCATGGCACGCACGGTCGCCGACCAGCTCATCGCCCAGCTCATCGAGGCGGGGGTGAGCCGCATCTACGGGGTCGTCGGCGACAGCCTCAACCCGATCGTCGACGCGGTGCGCCGCACGGGCGGGAGCCGCAAGGGCGGGATCGACTGGATCCACGTGCGGCACGAGGAGGCGGGCGCGTTCGCGGCCTCCGCCGAGGCGCAGCTCACGGGCCGGCTCGCCGTGTGCGCCGGATCCTGCGGTCCCAATCACCTCCACCTCATCAACGGCCTCTACGACGCGCACCGCTCGGGCGCGCCCGTGCTCGCCATCGCGAGCCACATCACCACGAACCAGATCGGCTCCGGCTACTTCCAGGAGACGCACCCGGACCGCCTCTTCGTCGAGTGCTCGCACTACACGGAGATGATCTCGACGGCCGTGCAGGCGCCCCGCGTCGTCGACCAGGCCATGCGGCACTCGCTCGCGCTCGGCGGCGTCAGCGTCATCACGCTGCCCGGCGACGTCGCCGAGCTCGACGCCGAGGGCGAGGCGCCCGCGTTCTCGCTGCCGCGGCGCCCCGCGATCGTGCCCGCCGAGGAGGACGTGCGCGCGCTCGCGCAGGCCATCGACGAGGCGGACAGCGTCGCCATCTTCGCCGGACGCGGAGCGGGATCCGCGCACGCCGAGCTCATGGAGCTGGCCGACAGGATCGCCGCCCCCGTCGGCCACTCGCTGCGCGGCAAGGACGTCATCCAGCAGGACAACCCCTTCGACGTCGGGATGACGGGCCTCATCGGCTACGGCGCCGCGGCCGCGGGCATCTCGGGCGCCGACCTGCTGATCCTCATCGGCACCGACTTCCCTTACGACCAGTTCCTGCCCGGCAAGGAGGTGCGCACCGCGCAGATCGACATCGCGCCGGAGCGCCTCGGCCGCCGCACCGACGTGGACATCGCGATCCACGGCGATGCGCTCTCCACCATCCGCGCGGTGCTGCCGCTCGTGCGGCGGAAGACCGACCGGCGGGTCCTCGACAAGCTGCTGGAGGAGCAGGACAAGAAGGTCGAGCAGGTCGTGGGCGCGTACACGTCGAAGGCCGAGAAGCTGAAGCCCATCCACCCGGAGTACGCGGCCAGCATCCTGGACGAGGTCGCGGGCGACGACACCGTGTTCACGAGCGACACCGGCATGTGCAACGTCTGGACCGCGCGCTACCTCACGCCCAACGGGCGACGGCGGATGATCGGCTCGCTCGTGCACGGGTCGATGGCGAACGCGCTCCCGCAGGCCATCGGCGCCCAGGTGGCGTACCCGGAGCGCCAGGTCGTGTCCGTCTCGGGCGACGGCGGGCTCTCGATGCTCATGGGCGAGCTCGTGACGGTCGCGGCCTACGGGCTCCCCGTGAAGATCGTCGTGTTCAACAACTCGACGCTCGGGCTCGTGAAGGTCGAGATGCTCGTCGACGGGATCCCCGACTTCGGCGTGGACGTGCCGATGGTCGACTACGCGGCCGTCGCCGCAGCCCTCGGGATCCACGCCCAGCGGGTCGAGGACCCGGCGGACATCCGCGGGGCGCTGGAAGCCGCGTTCGCCCACGACGGCCCCGCCCTCGTCGACCTCGTCACCGATCCGATGGCGCTCTCCATCCCGCCGACCATCACCGGCCAGCAGCTGAAGGGCTTCGCGCTGTCCATGTCGAAGATCGTCATGAACGGCGGCGTCGGCGAGGCCGTGAAGCTCGCCCGATCCAACCTGCGGAACATCCCGCGGCCGTGAGCGGGGGCGCCGCCGCGTCCCCTCCCGCACCGACCGCACCACCCGCCCCGATCGCACCGAACCCCACCGAACAGAGGAGCACCATGTCCGACCCCGTCGTCGTCACCGCCGTCTTCACGCCCGTCGAGGGGCGGCGCGATGACACCGTCGCCGCCCTGTCCCGCGGCATCGCCGAGGTGCACGGGGAGGCGGGCTGCGAGCTCTACGCCATCCACGACGCGCCCGACGGCACCATCGTCATGCTCGAGAAGTGGTCTTCCGGCGAGGAGCTCGACGCCCACGGCGCGGGGGAGGTCGTCGCGCGCATGAACGCGTCGCTCGCCGGCCTCCTGCAGTCGCCGCCCGTGGTCACGCGGCTCGTCCCCATCCCGGCGGGGGACGAGATCCAGGGCGCGCTCTAGCGCGTCGCCGGTCCCGGCGGGCGGTCAGCCGAGCTCGACCAGCGTGATCCCCGCCGACCGGTCGCCCGCGGCCAGCGCCTCGAGCGCGGCCGGGGCGTCCTCGAGCCGGATGCGGTGCTCGATGAGCAGCTCCGGGCGGAGCGCGCCCGAGGCGACCATCGCCATCAGCTCGGCGTAGTCGTGCGCGGGCATGCCGTGGCTGCCGTGCAGGCTCAGCTCCTGGCTGATGATGACCGGGACGGGCACCGTCGGCTCGCTCGCGAACAGCCCGATCTGCACCTGTCGGCCGGTCGGCGCGAGCGCGAGCAGGCTGATGCGGAGCGTCGACTCCCGGCCGAGCGCCTCGACCGACACCTGCACGCCGTCGGGGGCGACCGCGCGGATCGCGTCGAGCACCTCCCGCTCGGCGAGGCCCGACGAGTCGACCGCGTGCGCGGCTCCGAGCTCCCGGGCGCGCGCGAGGGCTGCGGGGTCGATGTCGACCGCGATCACCTCGGCGCCCACGGCCACGCCGATCATCACGGCGCTGAGGCCCACGCCGCCGCAGCCGACGACGACCAGGCGCTCGCCGCGTCGGATGCGCGCGCGGTGCACGAGCCCCCGGAACGCCGTAGCGAACCGGCAGCCGAGGAGCGCCGCGGCGCCCGCGTCGAGGTCGTCGGGGACGGGGATGAGGTTGACGTCCGCGTCGTGCAGCGCCACCAGCTCCGCGAACGAGCCCCAGTGCGTGAAGCCCGGCTGCGTCTGGTCGCGGCACACCTGGCCGTTCCCGGCCCGGCACTCGGGGCAGCGCCCGCACGCGCACACGAAGGGCACGGTGACGCGGTCGCCGACGCGGAAGCGGGTGACCTCGGGGCCCGTGGCGTGGATCCGGCCCACCAGCTCGTGCCCCGGCACCTGCGGCAGGGCGATGCCGTCGTCGTGCCCGAGCCAGCCGTGCGCGTCGCTGCGGCACACGCCCGAGGCCTCGACGCGCACGACGACGCCGCGCTGCGAGGGGACGGGATCCGGCAGCTCGCGGACGACGGGCGTCTCGCCGAACCGCTCGTAGACGACGGCGCGCATGGGGGCTCCTCGGGGCAGGCGGGGCCCGACGGGATCGGGCGGACGGGCCCGTCCACGGTATCCGACGGCGCGGGCCGCCCCTTCGCGCGCGGCGACCTGCTCCTGGGAGGCGGAGGCCCCGGTCCTCAGCCGCGGTCGCCGAGCAGTACCTCGCGCACCGCGGCGGTCGTCGCGACCACCTGCCGGGCGCGCCCCGAGGAGAACAGGGCCGCGTCGGCCTCGGTCACGAGCGACTCCTCACGCCACTGCGCGTCGTACAGGGCGGCGCGGTAGCCCGTCGACGCCTGGCAGGAGACGTCGGCGCGGGCGAGCACGACGTCCTCGGAGGGTGCGTCGGCGTGCTCGGGCTCGAGCAGGGTCATCGGATCCTCGGGCAGCGGGCGTCCCCGGTCACGGAGCTCGTCGGCGGAGGCCCCAGCCAGGCAGCCGCGCCAGGCGTCGGCCGCCGCGACGACCGCGACCGATCCCGCGCCCGGCGCCCGCTCTGGAAGCGCAAGCGCCTCTGGATCCCCGTGGGCGTCCTCGGCCTCGCCGTCATCGGCACCGCCGTCTCGGCCGCGCTGATCCTCCCGCGCGTCGACACCGTGCAGGGCGAGCTGCGCGAGGCGCTGCCGCTCTCCGACCAGGTGCAGGCCGCGCTCCTCGCGGGCGACGTCGACGCCGCGAAGGCGGGCGCCGCCGAGCTCCGCGACCACACGGCGAAGGCCGCCGAGGCCGCCGACGACGGCGTGCTCGCCGCGTACGAGTGGGTGCCCTTCGCGGGCCCGAACATCCACGCCGCCCGCGTGCTCGCCGGCACCACCGACCGGCTCGCCACCGACGTCGTCACCCCCGCCACCGAGGTGTCGCTCTCCGCGTTCACCCCCGTGCTCGGGCGCATCGACCTCGACGGGATCCGCTCCCTCGGCCAGACCGTCGACACCGCGTCCGACGGGCTCGCCGGCGCCCGCGCCGAGCTCGAGACCATCGACCGCGACGCGCTGTGGGCGCAGGTCGCGAACGACGTCGACCTCATGGACGACACCCTCACGAGCACCGAGGAGACCGCGAGCACCTTCCGCGAGGTGACCGGCATGCTGCCCGCGCTCCTCGGCGCCGACGGCTCCCGCAACTACCTGCTCATGTTCCAGAACAACGCCGAGGTGCGCTCCACCGGCGGCAACCCCGCGGCGCTGGTGCTGCTGACCGTCGAGGACGGCAGCGTGCGGATCGCGGACCAGGCGTCGAGCAACGACTTCCCGCGGAACGTCCGCCAGGGCGACGTGCCCGACGAGACCGTCCGCCTCGTGGAGCCGCGCTCCGACCGGTTCGAGCAGAACATCACCATGTTCCCGGACTTCCCCACCTCGGGCGCCCTCGCCAAGTCGTACTGGGAGCGCTACATCGGCGACCGGGTCGACGGCGTGCTGTCGTTCGACCCCATCGCGCTCAGCTACCTCCTGGAGGCGACCGGCCCGATCACGCTCGCCACGGGCGACGAGCTGAACGCCGAGAACGCGGTGCCCACCCTCCTCGGCGCCGTCTACAGCCAGTACCCCGACTACCTCGAGCAGGACCGCTACTTCGCGAGCGCGGCCAGCACGATCTTCGCGAAGCTCGTCACCGACACCCCGCCCGTGGTGCCCCTCGTCACGGCGCTCGACCGGGCCATCGACGAGCGGCGCCTGCTCATGTGGAGCACGGTGCCGGAGGAGCAGGCCCTCATCGAGGGCGGGCCGCTCAGCGGCGCGCTGCCGGACGACAACGCCGAGCAGACGGCCATCGGCCTGTACTTCAACGACATCGGCACCGGATCCAAGATGAGCTACTACCTGCGCTCCGGATCCCGCATCCAGGCGGAGACGTGCGGCGACACCACGACGTACACGGTGTCCGTCGACATGACGAGCATCGCGCCGCTGGACGCCGCCACGAGCCTGCCGCGCTACGTCACGGGCCTCGACGGCCAGGCCAAGGGCCGCCAGTTCGACGACCTGCTGGTCTACGGGCCGGTCGGCTCCACCGTCACGGGCTGGTCCACCGAGGCCGACCTCACCACCGAGGAGGCCCGCGGCACCGACATGGGGCGCGGCATGATCCGCATCCGCACCGAGCTCGCGCCGCAGGACACCAAGACCGTCGAGGTCACCTTCACCATGCCCGCGTCCGACGACGCCGGACCGCTCGAGGTGCGGCACACGCCGCTCGTGCGGCCCCTGGAGTCGGACATCACGCAGGTGCCCTGCTCCACGGGCGGCTGATCCGCCGCACGACCCGCGGGCGACGGAGCCCGCACCAGCGCCCCGGATGGGGGCTTCGTCCCCGTCCGCGCTCCCCGTAGGCTCGACGAGCCGTCGGGGGACGCACCGCCCCCGCACGCCCGCCCGCCGCCCCCGCGGATGACACCAGGCCGAGAGCACACGTTGACACCCAGCACCGCCCCCACACCGCCCCGTCGGGCGCACCGCGTCCGCCGCTGGATCGTGCGCACCCTCCTCGCGCTCCTCGTCCTGCTGCTCTCGTGGCTCCTCGCGGGCATCCCGCTCTTCGTCTTCCCGCCCGCGAGCCAGCCGGAGAAGGCCGACGTGATCTACGTCATCGGCCCGCCCAACCCCACGCGCCGCGACCTCGCGGCGAAGCTCGTGGACGAGGGCTTCTCCGACACGGTCGTCTTCTCGGTGCCCACCACGGGCCCGCAGTCGGCCGGCGAGCTGGCCGCCTGCAACGGCGAGTTCCCCTACCCGGTCACGTGCGACACCCCGTCCCCGTTCACCACGCAGGGCGAGGCGCGCTACCTCAAGGAGAAGTCCGAGGAGAACGGGTGGACGAGCGCCATCGTCATCACCTGGACGCCGCACGTCACCCGCACGCAGCTGATCTTCGACCGCTGCTTCGAAGGCGACCTCATGGTCGTCGAGGACCCGGTGGACTTCGACCTCCGCCAGTGGGTCTCGCAGTACACGTACCAGACCGGCGCGTTCGTCAAGGCGCTCGTCACCCCCGGCTGCTGACGCACCGCGGCGCGTCCGATCCCCGCTCCGCGGCCCGGCGGTCAGCCGGGCGCGGTTGAATGGATCCCATGACCACCGCGATCGGCCCGACGACCGGCGACGACCTCCACCTGATCTCCCTCAACGTGCGCATGCCCTGGAACGGGACGCGCCCGGGCGAGGCGGACCACTGGCCCGAGCGCCAGGAGGTGCTGACCCGGTACCTGCAGCAGGAGCGCCCCACGGTGCTCGGCGTCCAGGAGGCCCTCTGGCCCCAGGTTCAGGCGATCGAGAAGGCGCTCCCGCCGTCGTACCGGATGATCGGGCAGGGCCGCGACGGCGGCAGCCACGGCGAGCACGGGGCGATCTTCTACCAGGCGTCGCGCCTGACGCTCCTCGAGCACGACGTGATGTGGCTGTCCGACACCCCGGACGTGATCGGCAGCATGACGTGGGGCAACCCGCTGCCGCGGATCCTCACCTGGGCCCGCTTCCAGGACGAGGCCACCGGCCTTCCGCTCGTGGTGATGGTCACGCACCTCGACCACGACTCCGCCGAGGCGCGCGACCGCGCCGCCGAGGCCATCGCCGAGCTCGTCCGCACCCGGTTCGCCGGCCTGCCGCTCGCGCTCCTCGGTGACTTCAACGCGGACGTCGACTCCACGCCCTACGACGCGCTCACGCGCCGCGGCAGCCTCCGCGACTCGTGGCTCGACACCCCGCGGCAGGCGACCCCCGCGTTCGGCACGCAGCCCGAGTACCGGCCGCCGGTCGTGGGCGCCCCGCGCATCGACTGGATCCTCGTGAGCGACCGCGTCGACGTCCGCGCCGCCGCCGTCAACGACTTCGCCTGGCGCGGCCGGTGGATGAGCGACCACCTGCCCGTGCAGGCGCTGGTGCGCCTGCACTGACGCCGACCCGGCAGCGCGCGTCGGGGTCGGCCGCGGCGCCGCCGCCCGCCGTCGCCGCCCGCCGTCGCGCGCAGGCGCCGCACGTCCGGGGCTCGTAGCCTGGAGGGATGAGCACCGCACCGAAGGTCTACGCCATCCACGAGAACCCCGAGTGGTTCGGGCCGTTCGCCGCCGCCCTCGACGCCCGGGGCGTGCCCTACGAGGAGTGGCTGCTGACCGACGGGGTGCTGCCGCTCGACGACGCCCCACCCGAGGGCGTGTTCTGGTCGAGGATCAGCGCGTCGGCGCACACGCGCGACCACGCGCTCTCGAAGGACTACACGCGCGCGCTGATGAGCTGGCTGGAGGCGCACGGCCGCCGGACCGTGAACGGGCGCCGCACGATCGAGCTCGAGGTCAGCAAGGTCGACCAGCTCACCGCGCTCCGCGCCGCCGGCATCGAGGTGCCGCGCACGCGCGCCGTGATCGGCAGCCACCGCATCGTGGAGGCGGCGCGCGACCTGCCGACCCCGTTCATCACGAAGCACAACCAGGGCGGGAAGGGCCTCGGGGTGCGCCGCTTCGAGAGCGTCGACGAGCTGGCCGCCTACGTGGAGGGGCCGGAGTTCGAGGAGCCGCAGGACGGGATCACGCTGCTGCAGGAGTTCCTCGAGGCCGCGACGCCGCGCGTGACGCGGGTCGAGATCGTGGGCGGGCGCTTCGTCTACGCCATCCAGGCCGACACGGCCCGCGGCGGGTACCAGCTCTGCCCGGCGGACGCATGCGAGATCGATCCCGCCACCGGCGCCCTCGTGATGCCGCCCGGGGCCACCATCGCGCAGCAGCCGGGCGACACGATCTTCTCGCTCCGGGAGGACGTGACCGCCGAGCACCCGCTGGTCGAGCGCTACGTCCGGTTCCTCGCGGGGCTCGGGGTGGAGGTCGCCGGGATCGAGTTCATCGAGACGGCCGACGGCCGGCTGGTGACCTACGACGTGAACACGAACACGAACTACAACGCGGGCGTCGAGCGCGTCGCCGAGCGCTCCGGGCCGGGCGCCGTCGCCGAGCTGCTCGAGCGCGTGCTGCGGGAGACGTACCCGGGGGCCTGAGCCGCCCGCCGGTGCTCCGCGCACCGGCCGGGTCCGAGCCGCCGGGCGGGGCGCGCCGGACGAGGCGCGGGCCGGGTCAGGCCGCGGGCCCGCCGTCCTCGGGGGCGACCGCGGAGGTCGCCGCGCCCTGGTCCTCGGCGATGCGGGTGTGGTGGTGGATGACCTCGGCCACGATGAAGCCGAGGAACTTCTCCGCGAAGGCCGGGTCGAGGCGGGACTCCTCGGCGAGGGCGCGGAGGCGGAGGATCTGTCGGCGCTCGCGCTCCGGATCCGCCGCGGGCAGCCCGTGCGCGGCCTTCAGCCGGCCGACCGACTGCGTGAACTTGAACCGCTCCGCGAGCAGGTGCACGAGGGCGGCGTCGATGTTGTCGATGCTGCCGCGGATGTCCGCCAGCTCGTCGAGGGCGGCACGGGCGTCGTCGTCGAGGGGCGCCCCTGCGGGGCCGGTGTTCTCAGGCATGGACCGACCCTACCGATCCGTCCCTGGGACGACGGAGGCGGGCGCACCCGATGGGTGCGCCCGCCTCGCGGGTGGTGCCGGTGGATCAGTCGACGATGGTGACCTTCACCTCGATGTTGCCGCGCGTGGCGTTGGAGTACGGGCAGACCTGGTGGGCCGCGTCCGCGATCTCCTGGCGGCGCTCCGCGTCGACGTTCGGGAGGTAGACGTCGAGCTCGACGGCCAGGCCGAAGCCGCCCTCGCCGTTGTCGCCGATGGAGACGCTGGCGGAGACGCCCGCGTCCTTCGTGTCGACGCCGGCGTTCTTGCCGACGAGGTGCACGGCGCCCAGGAAGCAGGCGCTGTACCCGGCGGCGAAGAGCTGCTCGGGGTTCGTGCCGTCGCCCGAGCCGCCCATCTCCTTCGGGGGACGGGTGTCGAAGTCGATGCGGTCGTCCTCGCTGCGTACGTGTCCGTCGCGTCCTCCGCCGGAGGCGTGCGCGATCGCGGTGTAGATGGGTTCCATGCACCCATGACACCACGATCCGGCTGGGAGCGCGCGGCGCGCGCGGCGGGTGTTCGCGGCGGGGACGGTGGATCGCCGCTGGACGCGGCGGGTGCATCGCCGCGTCCGTCGCCGGGCCGGTCCCCGGGTCAGGGCAGCAGGCCCGACCGGTAGCCCCAGACCACCGTCTGGAGGCGGTCGCGCGTGCCGAGCTTGGTCATGATCCGGGTCAGGTGCGACTTCACGGTGCTCGTCTCGATGACGAGGCGCCCGCCGATCTCGTCGTTGGAGAGGCCGTCGCCGAGGAGCCGCACGATGTCCTGCTCGCGCGGCGTGAGCACGTCGGCGCCGGGGTGCACGGTGGACGCGGCGCGCCGGCGGGTGAACTCCGCCATCACGCGCCGGGTGGTCACGCCGTCGAGGGCGGCGCGCCCCTCCGCGAGCGCCCGGACCGCCTGGATGAACTCCTCCGGCTCCGCGTCCTTCAGCACGAAGCCGCGGGCGCCCGCCTCGAGGGCGCCGAACACGTACTCGTCGAGGTCGAACGTGGTCGCCACGAGGACGGCGGGGGCGCGGTCGGCGGCGGACGGGGACGGGGACGCGGACGGGGCTGCGGTGCCGGACCTGGCGGCGGCGTCCGCGCCGGTGGCGGCGTCCGCTCCGGTGATCGCGCGGGTCGCCTCGATGCCGTCGCCCCCGGGCATGCGCACGTCCATCACGACGACGTCGGGCGCGAGGCGGCGCACCAGCTCCACGGCCTCGCGGCCGCCGGACGCCTCGCCGACGACCTCGATCCCCCCGGCGGTCTCGAGCACCACCCGGAAGCCGGCGCGGACGATGGACTGGTCGTCGACCAGGACCACGCGGATCACGCGTCGCCCCGGGCGTCGCCGGCGACGGGCTCGACCGGCAGCTCGAGGCGCACGCGCCACGTGCCGGCGGCGGTGGGCCCCGCCTCCAGCCGACCGCCGACCAGCGCGGCGCGCTCGCGCATCCCGAGGAGCCCGAGGCCCGGGGAGCCGGGGACGGGATCCCCGCCCGGCACCATGCGCGGGCTCACCACCTCCACGACGAGGTCGGCGCCCTCGGCCCGCAGCGCGACGCGGATCCACCGGGCACCGGGCGCGTGGCGCGTCGCGTTGGTCACGGCCTCCTGCACGATGCGGATCGCCGTGGCGCGCACGTCGTCGGGGACGTCGGCCGGCGTGCGGTCGTCGAGCTCCGCCCGCCCTCCGGAGGCCGTCGCCTCCCAGCGCGCGAGCAGCTCGGCGAGGCCCTCCGTCGGCGTGGACGACAGCTCCGCGTCGCGCTCCACGTCCGTCGCGCGCAGGGTCCGGACCCACGCCCGCATGCTCGCCAGCGCGGCGCCGCCCGCGTCCTCCACGGCGGCGAGGTCGGCGTCGAGCGCCCCGCCGTCCGCCCCGAGGGCGCGTCGCGTCGCCTGCAGCTGCAGCACCATGCCGGTCAGGCGGTTCGTGAGGTCGTCGTGCAGGTCGCGTGCGAGCCCGTCGCGCTCCTCACGGGTGGCGCGTTCCAGGGCGAGGCGGCGCTCCGCGTCGAGGTCGCGCAGCACG
>NZ_JAVCVL010000450.1:0-530 GCF_032917815.1 Clavibacter sp. MX14-G9D
ACGGCGCGGCGAGACGGGTCGCGCGGGCGGATCGCGCGGGGCTGCGCTCGGCTCAGGCGAGCGCGGCCAGCCCCGCCAGCGCGGCGCGGTCGGCGACGACCGTCACGTCGGGGTGCCGCTGCAGGATCGACGCGGGCACCTCCTCGGTGACCGGCCCCGCGAGCGCGCGCGCGAGGGCGTCGGCCTTCGCGGCGCCCGAGGCGACGAGCAGGATGCGCCGGGCCGACATGATCGTGGCGATGCCCTGCGTGATGGCGTGCGACGGCACCCGCGCGGGGTCGCCGCCGAAGTACCGCGCGTTGTCGCGCCGGGTCGCGGCCGCGAGCTCCACCACGCGGGTCGTGCCGACGGAGGGCGAGCCCGGCTCGTTGAAGCCGAGGTGCCCGTTCGCGCCGATGCCCACGATCTGGAGGCCCGCGCCGCCGAGCGCGCGGATCCGCCGCTCGTGCTCGGCCGCGGCGGCGGCCGGGTCGGCGGCGGTCCCGTCGGGCACGACGACGCGCGCGTCGGGCACGCCGAGCGGACGGGCG
>NZ_JAVCVL010000451.1:0-521 GCF_032917815.1 Clavibacter sp. MX14-G9D
TGCAGTCCACCGGGCACTCGTCGATGCAGGCGCGGTCCTTGACGTCGACACAGGGCAGGGCGATGACGTAGGTCATTCGGGCGGTCCTTCCGGGAGCGGTGCGGCCCGGTCGAGTCTACGCGGCGCGGGAGCCGGCCCCTGCCGGGGCGGCGTCGCCGGGGCCGGCGCCGGGAGCGCCGTCCGGGCCCGCGCCGGTGCCGGGCGCGCGCGACGAGAACCGCGGCCATACCACGACGGCCGCGACGAGGAGCGCGGGCGCGAGCGACCACACCTGGCTCAGCCCGTCGTCGGGGAAGAGCACGGATCCGCTCGGGCCGCGCGTGCCGAGCACGGCGACCGCGGCCACGGTGCCGAGCCCGAGGCAGAGCGCGTGCAGCCGGTCGACGAGGAGCAGGCGGAACGCGACCAGCAGGCACGCGAGCGTCACCAGGGCGAGCACCAGCCCGACGGGCAGCGCGACGCCGCCGACGGGCAGCGTCGCGCGGTGCGCGGCCGTGCCGACCGCGCCCACGAGCACGCCG
>NZ_JAVCVL010000452.1:0-510 GCF_032917815.1 Clavibacter sp. MX14-G9D
GGCTCCACGAGCGCGCCCGCGGTCGCGAGGGCGTTGCGGAACGAGAGCCCGACGCCCGCCGCCGCGAGCACGCCGCCCGCGACGAAGGGCACCAGGGACGCGAGGACGCCGCCCGCGGCCAGCAGCACGAGGCCCACCGGCAGGAGGACCAGCGACGCCGCGATCTGGCGCCGGGCGTCGAGGCGCGCCGCCACGAGCGGGGACACGGCGGCGGCGGCGAAGACCGCGAAGGACACGGACCCGGACAGCAGCCGGTCGGTCTGCCCCAGCGTCGTCGCCAGGAACGTCGGCGCGAGGGACGTGAAGAGCCCGAAGACCGCGAACCCCGCGAAGGCGGCCGCCGCCGCCGTGGCGAACACCCCGCGCGACGCCGCGGGGACCGCCAGGCGCTGCGGCCGGTAGGGACGCCGCAGCGCGGGTGCCCGCACCGTCTCGGGCACGAGCGCGACGGCGGCCAGGGCCAGGAGGAGCAGGACGAGGAACGCGGCGTGCGGCACGACGAGCGGGGCG
>NZ_JAVCVL010000046.1:0-15723 GCF_032917815.1 Clavibacter sp. MX14-G9D
CGCGATGCTCGGCCGCGTCAAGCGCCAGGTGCGCGAGCGGCTCGCCGGGTGAGGATCACGCGGGTCCTGCCCGTCGCCGGCCCCGGCGGGGACGCGGATCCGCGCGGGCTCGACGACGAGGGCACCCGGGACTGGCTCGAGGGCCTCTACCGGCCGGACTCCGCCGAGCACGTGCGCCTCAACTTCGTCGCGTCCGTCGACGGGAGCGTCATCGGCGCCGACGGGTCGTCCGACAGCCTGAGCAGCGTCGTCGACCGCCGGATCCTGGGGGTCATCCGCGAGCTCGCGGACGTCGTCCTCGTCGGCGCCGGCACGGTCCGCACGGAGCGGTACGTGCTCCCCCGGCGCACGCCGCTGGCGGTCGCCACCTCATCCGGCGACCTCTCCGGCCACCGCTTCGACCCCGAGCACGCCGACGGCCGGCTGATCGTGCTCTGCCCGCCCGAGGCGCGCGATCGGGCCCTCGCGACGCTCGCGGGCGTCCCCGCCGAGCTCGTGCCCGTGCCCCTCGGCGCCGCGGCGGACGGCCGGCTCGGGGGCGACGACGTCGTCGACGCGCTCCGCGGCCTGGGGCTCGCGAGCGTGGTGTGCGAGGGCGGACCCGCCCTCGCCGCGGCGCTGCTGACGGCGGGCCGCGTGGACGAGCTCTGCCTGACCACCTCCCCGGAGCTCGTCACCCCGCGCACGCCGCTCGTCCCCGTCGGCTCCGGCGTGGACGCGCGGATGCGCCTCGCGCAGCTCCTCGTGGACGACGACCACCGCACCTACGCCCGTTGGAGCGTCGCCCGCGGCTGATCCCCTGGTCGCGGCGGGATCGGCGGCCGGTCGCGCCTCCGGCGTGGCTCCCGGCCGCCGCGACGGCGGACCGTAGTCTGCCCACGTGGTAGACACCCGTGACAGCGCCGAGGATCCACCCGAGTTCCGCGCGGCGCTCGACGCGCTCCGGCGCGCGACCACCCGGTCCGAGCTCGTGCTCACCGAGATCCCCTCGCCCGCCGGCGGGCTGGCCCCGTACGCCGTGGCGCTGGCCGCCGACGTGTCCCCCTCCGGCCACGCGGCGGACTCCGAGCTCGGGACGGGCCGCTTCATCCTGCTGCACGACCCGGAGGAGCCGGACGCGTGGGGTGGCGCCTTCCGCATCGTGTGCTTCGCGCAGGCGCCGCTGGAGACCGACATGGGGACCGACCCGTTCCTCGCCGACGTGGCCTGGTCCTGGCTCGTGGACGGCCTCGCGTCCCGCGGTGCCCGCTACTCCGCGCCCTCGGGCACGGCGACGCGCATCATCTCCACCGGCTACGGCGAGCTCGCCCGGCAGGGCAGCGGCGCCAAGATCGAGCTCCGGGCCTCCTGGACCCCGGCGGACAGCGACGTGACCGCCCATGTGGAAGGCTGGGGGGAACTACTGTGCATGCTCGCCGGACTGCCTCCCGCGGGCGAAGGAGTGACACTGCTATCAGCGCGACGCACCCGGACGTGAACGCCCCGTCCGACACCCCCGACCCCGACGCGACCCCCGCGTCCCCGGCAGCCGCGGCCCGGCTCAGCCGTCCGGCCATGGGCGCGTCGCTCTTCTCCGACGTCCCGGGATCCACCGCCACCGACGCGGTCATCGCCCGGACGCGGACCCGCACGCGGCGGACGGAGGCGGCACCCGCCGACGCCCGCGCGCACGCGGCGGTGACGCCCCCGACGCCGTCCCCCGCGGCCGAGCCCGCGGCGCCGGCGGACGTCCGCGCGCCGCTGCGCGAGGCGGCGGCCACCGGCGACCTCACGGTCATCGACACGCGCGAGGAGTACCTGCGCGCCGTCGAGGCGATCGCCCAGGGCACCGGTCCCATCGCCGTCGACGCCGAGCGGGCGTCCGGCTTCCGCTACAGCCAGCGGGCCTACCTCATCCAGGTGTTCCGCCGCGGGGCGGGCACGTTCCTGTTCGACCCGCCCGCCGTCGGCGGCTTCTCCGAGCTCGACGAGGTCATCCGCGACGTCGAGTGGGTCCTGCACGCGGCCAGCCAGGACCTCGCGTGCCTCCGGGAGGTCGGCCTCGACCCCCGGCGCATCTTCGACACCGAGCTCGCCTCGCGCCTGCTGGGCCTGCCGCGCGTCGGCCTCGGCACGGTCGTCGAGGAGCTCCTCGGCATCCACCTGGCGAAGGAGCACTCGGCGGCCGACTGGTCGACCCGCCCGCTCCCCCGCGCCTGGCTCGTCTACGCCGCGCTCGACGTGGAGCTGCTCGTGGACGTGCGCGACGAGATCGCGCGCCGCCTCGAGGAGCAGGGCAAGACGGCCATCGCCGAGCAGGAGTTCCAGGCGACCATCGCCAAGGAGGCGAAGCCCGCCCGGGTCGAGCCGTGGCGCCGCCTCAGCGGCCTGCACGGGATCCGCGGGGGCCGCAACCTCGCCGTCGCCAAGGAGCTGTGGGAGGCCCGCGACGCGTACGCGCGCGAGGTCGACACGAGCCCCGGCCGCCTGGTCCCCGACGGGTCCCTCGTCGCCGTGGCGCGCGTCCTGCCGCAGTCCAAGCGCGACCTCGCCGCCGTGCGCGAGTTCTCGGGCCGCGCGAGCCGGAGCGAGATCGACCGCTGGTGGGCCGCCGTCGAGCGGGGCCTCGCCGCGACCGAGTTCCCGCAGCTGCGCGGCACGGGCGAGTCGATGCCGCCGCCGAAGGCCTGGGCCGACAAGGACCCCGCGGCCGACCGGCGCCTGAAGCGCGCCCGCGTGGCCGTGCAGGAGGTCGCGACCGCGATGGGCGTGCCCCAGGAGAACGTGCTGACGCCCGAGGTGCTGCGCCGCGTCGCGTGGACGCCGCCCGCCGACCTCGCTCCCGACTCCGTCGCGACGGCCCTCGAGTCGTGGGGCGCGCGGCCCTGGCAGATCGAGGCGACGGCTGCCGCGGTGGCCTCCGCCTTTGTCGATGCCGACCAAGCCGACGACGCGACGGACGACGGGGCCTCGTAGGAACAGTCAACGGATTCGGCTCCCCACCGGCCTCTCCCTAGGGTGGGGGAAATCGATGCGAGGAGGCGTCAGTGGTCGAGAGAGCCGAAGTCCATTTCGTGGACGGGGTCCGCACCCCGTTCGGACGAGCAGGTGAGAAGGGCATGTACTGGCGGACCCGCGCCGACGACCTGGTGGTCAAGGCCATGATCGGGTTGCTGGAACGGAACCCGCAGGTGCCGAAGGACCGGATCGACGAGGTCGCCATCGCGGCCACGACCCAGACGGGCGACCAGGGTCTGACCCTCGGCCGCACGGCCGCGCTGCTGGCGGGTCTCCCCCGCTCCGTCCCGGGCTACGCCATCGACCGCATGTGCGCCGGCGCCATGACGAGCGTCACGGCCACCGCCGGCGGGATCGCGTTCGGCGCGTACGACCTCGCCATCGCGGGCGGCGTCGAGCACATGGGCCGCCACCCCATGGGCTTCGACGCGGACCCGAACCCGCGGTTCCTCGCCGAGCGCCTCGTGAGCGAGGACGCCCTCAACATGGGCCGCACGGCCGAGCGCATCCACGACCGCTTCCCGTCGCTCACCCGCGAGCGCGCGGACCGGTACGCCCTCGCGAGCCAGCAGAAGACGGCGCTCGCGTACGCCGCGGGCGACATCCAGCCGGACCTCGTGCCCGTCGCCACGCGCAACGACGACGGCTGGGGCCTCGCGACCCGCGACGAGGCCATGCGCCCCGAGACGACGCTCGAGGGCCTGGCCGGTCTCCGCACCCCGTTCCGCCCCCACGGGCGCGTGACGGCCGGCAACTCGTCGGGCCTGAACGACGGCGCGACCGCGGCGCTCCTCGCGAGCGGCGACGCCGTGAAGGAGCTGGGGCTCGCGCCGAAGATGACCCTGGTGTCGTTCGCCTTCGCCGGCGTCGAGCCCGAGATCATGGGCATCGGCCCGGTCCCGAGCACGGAGAAGGCCCTGCGCAAGGCCGGGCTGACCATCGACGACATCGGCCTGTTCGAGCTCAACGAGGCGTTCGCCATCCAGGTGCTCAGCCTCCTCGACCACTTCGGCATCGACGACGCCGACCCGCGCGTGAACGAGTACGGCGGCGCGATCGCCGTCGGCCACCCGCTCGCCTCGAGCGGCGTGCGGCTCATGAACCAGCTCGCGCGCCAGTTCGAGCAGCACCCCGAGGTCCGCTACGGCCTCACCGCCATGTGCGTCGGCCTCGGCCAGGGCGGCAGCGTCATCTGGGAGAACCCGCACTTCACCGGCAAGAGGAAGAAGAGGAACAAGTGACCGACACCAGCCGCTTCCGGGAGCTCGTGGCGCTCGATCCCGACGAGGTCGTCACGCACTCGCACGTCCGCGACGTGCCGTTGCCCTCGGGCGGGGTCCTCGCGCTCGTCACGCTCGACAACGGGCGCGACCACACGCGGCCCTCGACCCTGGGTCCCGCGACGCTGCTGGAGCTCGCGGACGCGCTCGACGTGCTCGCGGCCCGGGCCGCCCGGGGCGAGATCGCCGGGGTGGCGATCACGGGCAAGCCGTTCATCCTCGCCGCGGGCGCCGACCTCAGCAAGGTGGGCGAGATCCCGAGCCGCGAGGTGGGCCGGCAGATGGCGCAGCTCGGCCACGACACGCTCGGGCGGCTCCACCGCCTCGGCGTGCCGTCGTTCACGTTCATCAACGGGCTGGCGCTCGGCGGCGGCCTCGAGATCGGGCTGAACTCCGACTACCGCACCGTCGATGCGTCCGTGCCGGCCGTCGCGCTCCCCGAGGTGTTCCTCGGCATCATCCCCGGCTGGGGCGGCGCGTGGCTGCTCCCCAACCTCATCGGCATCGAGAACGCCCTCAAGGTGATCATCGAGAACCCGCTGAAGAACAACCGCACCCTGAAGGCCGCCGACGTCATGGAGCTCGGCATCGCCGACGCGTCCTTCCCGTCGGCGTCGTTCCTGGAGCAGTCGATCCGGTGGGCCGACGGCGTCATCTCCGGCGCCGTCGAGGTCAAGCGCCCGAACGCCCCCGGCCGGCTCGAGAGGCTGGCCAAGTGGGACGTCGCCATCGGCATCGCCCGCAAGTCCCTCGAGCAGCGCATCGGCACGGTCGCGCAGTCGCCGTATCGTGCGCTCGACCTCCTGAAGGCGGCGAAGGGCAGCACCCGCGAGGAGGGCTTCGCCGCGGAGGACGAGGCCCTCGCCGACCTCATCTCGGGCGACCAGTTCCGGGCGAGCATCTACGCGTTCGACCTCGTGCAGAAGCGCGCCAAGCGCCCGGCGGGAGCTCCCGACAAGGAGCTCGCCCGTCCCGTGACGAAGGTGGGCGTCGTCGGCGCCGGGCTCATGGCGTCGCAGTTCGCGCTCCTGTTCGTGCGCCGCCTGCAGGTCCCGGTGGTCATCACCGACCTCGACCGTGCGCGGGTGGACGCGGGCGTCGCCGGGATCCACGGCGAGATCCGCAAGCTCGCCGAGAAGGGGCGCATCTCCCCCGACGAGGCCAACCGGCTCACCGCCCTCGTCACGGGGACGACCGACAAGGCCGACTTCGCCGACGCGGACTGGGTCATCGAGGCCGTGTTCGAGGAGCTGGGCGTGAAGCAGGCGGTGTTCGCGGAGATCGAGCAGCACGTCTCCGAGACGGCGATCCTCGCCACGAACACCTCGAGCCTGTCGGTGGAGCGCATCGCCGAGCGCCTCGCGCACCCGGAGCGCGTCGTCGGGTTCCACTTCTTCAACCCGGTCGCGGTGATGCCGCTCATCGAGGTCGTGCGGACGCCGCGGACCACCGACGAGGCGCTGTCGACCGCGATGCAGGTCGCGCGGAAGCTCCGGAAGAACGCGGTCATCACGCGCGACACCCCGGGCTTCGTCGTGAACCGGATCCTTGCGAAGGTCCTCGGCGAGGCCATGCACGCGGTGGACACGGGCACTCCCTTCGACGTGGTCGACCGCTCGCTCGCGCCGTTCGGCCTGCCGATGACGCCGTTCGAGCTGCTCGAGCTCGTCGGGCTCAAGGTCGGGGCGCACGTGCTGGACACGCACCACGCGGCGTTCCCGGACCGCTTCTTCGAGAGCCCGAACCTGCACCGGCTCGCGGACCTCGGGCGCATCTACTCGCGCGACTCCAAGGGGCGCCCGACGGGCTTCGACAAGGAGGCCGTGCGGATCGTGAAGGGCGGCACCGAGCCGATGACGGCCGAGGAGATCCGCGCGCGCGTCGAGACGGGCCTCGCCGACGAGGTGCACCGCATGCTCGAGGACGACGTCGTGCACGCGGCGGAGGACATCGACCTCTGCCTCATCCTCGGGGCGGGCTACCCGTTCCAGATGGGCGGGCTCACGCCGTACCTGGACCGCGTCGGCGCGAGCGAGCGCGCGGTCGGCGACACGTTCCACCACCCGCCCATCCGCGGCGTGGCGTAGCGGCACCCGCACGACCAGGAGGGCCCGACCGCATCGCGGTCGGGCCCTCCTTGATGCGCGGCGGGCCTCAGGCCTGCTCGTCGTCCTCACCGGGCACGGAGACGCGCTCCCCGTCCGCCTTGAGCGGCCGCGCTGCGGGCACGCGGCTGCCGAGCACCTGCGCGACCACGTCGCGCGCGATGTGCTGCGGCGTGAGGCCCACGCGCTCGAGGATCTCCGACCGCGTGCCGTGGTCGAGGAACTCGTCCGGGAGCCCCAGCTCGGTCACGCCCGTGTCGATGCCCGCCTCGCGGAGGTCCTGGCGGATCCGCGTGCCGATGCCGCCGACGACTACCCCGTCCTCGATGGTCACCACGAGGCGGTGCGTCCCGCCGAGCTCCACGACGCTGCGCGGCACGGGCACGACCCAGCGGGGATCGACGACCGTGGCACCGATGCCCTGGGCCGCGAGCCGCTCGGCGACCTCGATGCCCATGGACGCCATCGGGCCGACGGTGACGATCAGCACGTCGTGCGCGTCCGACTCGTGGAGCACGTCCACGCCGTCGTCGAGGCGGCGGACCGCCTCGATCTCGTCGCCCACGCTGCCCTTGGAGAAGCGCACGACGGTGGGCCCGTCGTCGACCTTGACGGCCTCCCCCAGCTCCTCGCGGAGGCGCGTGGCGTCGCGCGGCGCGCTGAGACGGATGTGCGGCACGATCTGCAGCAGCGCCAGGTCCCACATGCCATGGTGGCTGGGGCCGTCCGGTCCGGTGACGCCCGCCCGGTCGAGCACGAAGGTCACGCCCGCGCGGTGGAGGGCGACGTCCATGAGCACCTGGTCGAAGGCGCGGTTGACGAAGGTGGCGTAGAGCGCCACGACGGGGTGCAGGCCGCCGTACGCGAGGCCGGCGGCGCTCGTCACGGCGTGCTGCTCGGCGATGCCGACGTCGTGCACGCGGTCCGGGTGCTTCTCGGCGAAGCGGTGCAGGCCGACGGGGCGGAGCATCGCCGCGGTGATCCCCACGATGCGCGGGTCCTCGTCGGCGAGGGCGAGGATCTCGTCGGCGAAGACGCTGGTCCAGCTCACGGCCTGCGACGGGTCGATCGGCTCGCCCGTCTCGGGGTCGATCTGGCCGACCGCGTGGAACTGGTCGGCGACGTCCCGGCGGGCCGGCTCGTAGCCCCGGCCCTTCTCCGTGATGGCGTGCACGATGACGGGGGCGCCGTAGTCGCGCGCCTGCCGGAGCGCCTCCTCCATGGCCTGCTGGTCGTGGCCGTCGATGGGTCCCAGGTACTTGATGTCGAGGTTCGAGTACAGCGCCTCGTTGTCCGTAACGCGCGTGAGGAACCCGTGCAGGCCGCCCCGCAGACCGCGGTAGAGGCTGTCCCCGGGCGCCCCGAACACGCCGAAGACGCGCTGGCTGGTCTCGTAGAGCCCGCGGTAGGTGCGCCGCGTCCGCACGGTGTTGAGGAACCGCGCCATGCCGCCGATGGTCGGCGCGTAGGAGCGGCCGTTGTCGTTGACGACGATGATCAGCTTCCGCGTGTTGTCGTCGGAGATGTTGTTGAGCGCCTCCCACGTCATGCCGCCGGTGAGGGCTCCGTCGCCCACCACCGCGACGACGTGGCGGTCGGTCTGGCCGGTGATGCCGAAGGCGCGGGAGATCCCGTCCGCCCAGCTCAGCGAGCTCGACGCGTGCGAGCTCTCCACGATGTCGTGGTCCGACTCGGCGCGCTGCGGGTACCCGGCCAGCCCGCCGGACTCGCGGAGCCGGGAGAAGTCCTGCCGGCCGGTGAGCAGCTTGTGGACGTACGACTGGTGCCCGGTGTCGAAGACGATGGGGTCGCGCGGGGAGTCGAACACGCGGTGGATCGCGAGCGTCGTCTCCACGACGCCGAGGTTCGGCCCGAGATGGCCGCCCGTCTTGGAGACCTCCGCGACGAGGAACTGCCGGATCTCCACCGCGAGCTCGAGCATCTGCTCGTGGCTCAGCCGGTCGAGGTCCCGGGGTCCCGTGATCGTCTCCAGGATTCCCATGCTGACCGCCTTCCCTCGGACGCCATGTCGCGACGTCCGCCTCATCGAGTGTACGCAGGGCCCTGCATGCACGAAGGAGGCCGGGCGTCGCCGCCCGGCCTCCTCAGCCTCCTGTTACGCGACGAGGCTGCGCAGCACGTACTGCAGGATCCCGCCGTTGCGGTAGTAGTCCGCCTCGCCGGGGGTGTCGATGCGCACGACCGCGTCGAACTCCACCGTCTCCTTGCCCGCGGGCGAGTCGGAGGTGGGCGCGGCGACGACGCGCACGGTGCGGGGCGTGGTGCCCTGGTTCAGCTCCTCGAGCCCCTGGATGCTGATCTCCTCGGTGCCGTCGAGGCCGAGCGTGTCCCAGGTCTCGCCCGCGGGGAACTGCAGCGGGACGACGCCCATGCCGATGAGGTTGGAGCGGTGGATGCGCTCGAAGCTCTCGGTGATGACCGCCTTGACGCCCAGGAGGCTGGTGCCCTTCGCCGCCCAGTCGCGCGACGAGCCGGAGCCGTACTCCTTGCCGCCGAGGATGACGAGCGGGGTGCCGGCGGCCTGGTAGTTCTGCGCCGCGTCGTAGATGAAGGACTGCGGGCCGTCGGGCTGCGTGAAGTCGCGCGTGTACCCTCCCTCGACGCCGTCGAGCAGCTGGTTGCGGAGCCGGATGTTCGCGAACGTGCCGCGGATCATGACCTCGTGGTTGCCGCGACGCGAGCCGTAGGAGTTGTAGTCCTTGCGTCCCACGCCGTGCTCGTCGAGGTAGTGGCCCGCGGGGCTGTCCGCCTTGATGGAGCCGGCGGGGCTGATGTGGTCGGTGGTGACCGAGTCGCCGAGCTTCGCGAGGACGCGGGCGCCCTGGATGTCGGTGACGGGCGTGATCTCCATCGTGAGCCCCTCGAAGTACGGGGGCTTCCGCACGTAGGTGGACTCCGCGTCCCACTCGAACGTCGCGCCCGTGGGCGTCGGGAGCGAGCGCCAGCGCTCGTCGCCGTCGAAGACGCCCGCGTACTGGTGCGTGAACATGCCGGTGTCGATCGAGCTGTCGATGGTCGACTGGACCTCGTCGGCGTCCGGCCAGATGTCCTTGAGGAACACGTCGTTGCCCTCGGTGTCGGTGCCGAGCGCGTCGGAGTCGAAGTCGAAGTTCATCGACCCGGCCAGCGCGTACGCGATCACGAGGGGCGGGCTCGCGAGGTAGTTCATCTTCACGTCGGGGTTGATGCGGCCCTCGAAGTTCCGGTTGCCGGAGAGGACGGCCGTGACGGCGAGGTCGTTGTCCTGCACCGCGGTCGAGATCTCGTCGAGCAGCGGGCCCGAGTTGCCGATGCAGGTGGTGCAGCCGTAGCCGACCGTGTAGAAGCCGAGGTCCTCGAGGTACGTGGTGAGGCCGGACTTCTCGTAGTAGTCGGTGACGACCTTGGACCCGGGCGCGAGGGTCGTCTTGACCCACGGCTTGGCCTTCAGCCCCTTCTTGCTGGCGTTGCGGGCGAGGAGCCCCGCCGCGAGCATGACCGACGGGTTCGACGTGTTGGTGCACGACGTGATGGCCGCGATGGCGACGGCGCCGTGGTCGAGCGTGAAGTCGCGGCCGTCCTCGAGCGTGACGCGCGTGGGCTTCGTGACGGAGGCCGGGCTCTGCGACGCGTGGTGGTGCTCGTGCGTGGAGTGCTCGTCCTCGGGCTGCAGCTCCCCGGGGTCGGACGCGGGGAAGCTCATCGCCGAGGCGAGGTCCACGATGTCGTGGTCGACCTGCGCGTAGTCGTTGAGGTCGCGCTCGAACTGCGACTTCGCGTCGGTCAGCTCGATGCGGTCCTGGGGGCGCTTCGGGCCGGCGATGGAGGGGACGACCGTCGAGAGGTCGAGCTCCAGGTACTCGCTGAAGGACGGCTCGACGGAGGCGTCGTGCCAGAGGCCCTGGGCCTGGGCGTAGGCCTCGACGAGCGCCACCTGCTCCTCGCTGCGGCCGGTGAGGCGCAGGTACTCGAGCGTGACGTCGTCGATGGGGAACACCGCGGCGGTCGAGCCGAACTCGGGGCTCATGTTGCCGATGGTGGCGCGGTTCGCGAGCGGCACGGCGCCGACGCCGGATCCGTAGAACTCGACGAACTTGCCGACGACGCCGTGCTTGCGGAGCATCTGCGTGATGGTGAGCACCACGTCGGTGGCGGTGACGCCCGTGGGGATCTCGCCCGCGAGCTTGAAGCCGACGACCTTGGGGATGAGCATGGAGACGGGCTGGCCGAGCATGGCCGCCTCGGCCTCGATGCCGCCGACCCCCCAGCCCAGCACGCCCAGGCCGTTGACCATGGTGGTGTGCGAGTCGGTGCCGACGCAGGTGTCGGGGTAGGCCTGCAGGACGCCGCCCACCTCGCGCGTCATCGTGACGCGGGCGAGGTGCTCGATGTTGACCTGGTGGACGATGCCGGTCCCCGGCGGGACGACCTTGAAGTCCTCGAACGCCGTCTGGCCCCAGCGGAGGAACTGGTACCGCTCGCCGTTGCGCTCGTACTCGATGTCGACGTTGCGCTCGAGCGCGTCCTCGGAGCCGAAGAGGTCGGCGATGACCGAGTGGTCGATGACGAGCTCCGCCGGCGCCAGCGGGTTGATCTTCGTGGGGTCGCCGCCCAGCTCGCCGACGGCCTCGCGCATGGTGGCGAGGTCGACGATGCAGGGCACGCCCGTGAAGTCCTGCATCACGACGCGCGCGGGCGTGAACTGGATCTCGGTGTCGGGATCGGCCTCGGGCACCCAGTCGCCGAGGGCGCTGATCTGGCTGCCGGTGACGTTCTTCCCGTCCTCCGTGCGGAGCAGGTTCTCGAGCAGCACCTTGAGGCTGAACGGGAGGCGCTCGTGGCCCGCCACGGTGTCGATGCGGTAGATCTCGTAGTCGGTGTCCCCGACGCGGAGTGTGTCCTTCGCGCCGAAGCTGTTGATTGCAGACACGTGGCCCTCTTCCCTCGCTGGATGGGCGCGGAACTCGAATTCCGCCCGTCACCCGATCTTGGTCGCCCGCCGCGGCCGGGTCCAGTAAGGCGACCCTGAACGGGGCACCCGACGCGGGGCGGGGACGGCATCGATGTATCTCGATGTCGAGATGAATCTACCATCGGGCGCGGCGGTCCGGCGCCCGGCGCGCGGGCGCGCCCGGCGCCGAGCGCGGGGGCGGGTCAGGCGGATCAGGCGGCGGAGGGGCCGGCGGGAGGCGCGGCGGGGGCCTTCGCGTACACGGCCCGGACGAAGAGCCACGAGAGCACCAGGAGCACGCCGTACAGCGGCGTCCCCATGACGAGCCGCGCGACGCCCAGGGCGTCGATGGAGTCGGCGAGGTAGAGCGGGAGCTGCACCGCGAGCCGCAGCGCGAAGAAGCCGACCCAGACGAGGGTGAGGAGGCGGAGCGCGCGCGCCTTCCTGCGGTCCGCGCGCCACGCCGTCCCGTCGCCCATGAGGAACCCCACCGCCACGCCGACGAGCGGCCAGCCGACGACGACCGAGACCAGGAGCACCGCGAAGTAGGCGCCGTTGGTCCAGAGGCCGAGCGCGTAGAAGTCGCGCCCCTCCCCCGAGCGGAGCGCGAGGAGCGCGGAGATGACGATGCCGACGAGGCCGCCGACGGCGGGCGCCACGGCGGAGCGCTGCACGAGCCGGGCCACGACGGCGACGACCGCGACGGCGACCGGCACCGCGACCGAGAGCACGATGTCGCGCGTGACGGTGAAGGCGACGAGGAACAGGAGGCCCGGCACGATGGCCTCGAGCACGCCCCGGATGCCGCCCATGGCCTGCAGCAGGGCGGCCGCGGTCATCGTCTCGCCGCGCGCCGCCTGGCCGAGACCGGCGCGCTCGGCGGCCTGCGCCATGCTCGCGCCCAGGGCGTCGCCCGCAGCAGGGGACCGGGGCGCGGACCCGGGTGTCGGGGATCCCGCCTCCCGTGCCACGCCGTCGGCGTCGGGCCGCGCGGGATCCCGCTCGAGCGGGCCGTCGCCCGACATGCTCAGGAGCCCAGGACGGGGGCCGGGGTGTCACCGGCGGGAGCGGCGCCGGGGGTCGTGCCGACCTGCGCGGCCGGCATCTTCAGCGGGATGAGGTCCCGCGGGGGCATCGGAGAGGACCCGCGCACCACCACGACGCTGCGGAACAGGTCCTCGACGGCGGCGGCGGCATCGGGGTCGGAGACGGCACGGCCGGTGATCACTCCGCGGAGGAACCAGCGGGGGCCGTCGACCCCGATGAAGCGGGCGTCGCGCGTGGCCGCCGCGGGCTGGCCGGGCTGCTGCACGACGGGGATGACGGCGTGCAGCTCCGGACCGAAGGGCCCGTCGGCGAGGCGCGTGGTGCCGCCCTGCCGCTGGATCTGCTCGCCGATGGTCGTGCGGATCTCGTGCCACAGCCCGCTCGAGCGCGGCGCCGCGAACGGCTGCACCTGGAGGCTGGACTCCGCGTAGTCGAGGCCGACGGCCACGACCTGCTGCGTGCCCTCCGCGACCTCGAGGCGGAGGTGCAGCCCCTCGCGCGGCAGGATCTTGATCCCGCCGAGGTCGACGTACGGACGGACGGGGTTGGCCTCGGTCTCGTCCAGAGGGCCCTCGTCGGCACGGTCGTCGGGGGCGGACTTGGCGTCCAGCACGTGGTCGGCGGCGTCGTCGGTGACGGCGGCGTCGTCCGGCTGGTTCGCGTTCTCGTCGCTCATGTTCGGTCTCCTGGGTCTCGGACGGGGAGGGCGCCGGTGCCCGTGGAGCCGAAGCCCCCCGAGCCGCGGTGGCTCCCGGGCAGCTTCTCGACGGGCACGAAGCGCACCCGGCTGACCGGCATGACGACGACCTGCGCGATGCGGTCGCCGACCGCGACATCGTACGCGGCGCGGGCGTCGGTGTTGAGGAGCGTCACGCGGATCTCGCCGCGGTACCCCGCGTCGACGGTGCCGGGGGCGTTCACGATCGTGATCCCGTGGCGGGCCGCGAGGCCGCTGCGGGGCAGCACGAACGCGGCGTACCCGTCCGGCAGGGCGATCGAGACGCCGGTGCCGACGGTCGCCCGCTCACCGGGCTCGAGGCGGACGGACTCCGCGCTCGTGAGGTCCGCGCCGGCGTCGCCGGGATGCGCTTGGGCCGGGATCGGGGCGTCGCCCGCGATGAGGACGTCGACGGGATCGGGCACGGTCCGAGGCTAGTGCAGGAATCTGATCGAATAGGCGCATGCAAGCGTCCCCCTACAGGGAGCGGCTGTGGCCGGCTCCCTGGCTCTTCGTCGCCACCGCCCTCGTCATCCCCGCGAGCCTGCTCGTGTTCCTGCCGATCAGCGTCCTCGCCGGCGTGGTCGTCGCGATCGTCCTCTACGCGGGCGTCGTGGCGGCCCTCGTGCTCACGAGCCCGGTGATCGAGGTGGTCGACGGGCGGCTGCGCGCCGGACGCGCGTCGATCGACGTCGCGCAGCTCGGCGAGCCGGAGGGCTACCGCGGCGCGGAGGCGGTGGCGGAGCGGGGAGTCCGACTGCACGCCCGGGCGTACCTCGTCATCCGCGGGTGGGTGGACCCCGTGGTGCGGGTGCCGCTGACGGATCCGTCCGACCCCGCTCCCTACTGGCTCGTCTCGACGCGGTCGCCGGAACGACTGATCGCCGCGATCCGGGGATCGCGGCGATCATGACGTGCGGGGAGGCGGTCGGCCTCCGGGGCTCTCGCCCGGCGTCGCTCTAGGCGGCGCACTCCTGGCAGATGGGGCCGAGCTTCTCCTGGTGGTCGATCTGCGAACGGTGCTTCACGAGGAAGCAGCTCACGCAGGTGAACTCGTCGGCCTGGGGCGGGAGCACGACCGTCTCGAGCTCGAGGTCGGAGAGGTCGGCGCCGGCGAGGTCGAAGCTCCCGGGGTTGTCGGCATCGTCGACGTCCACGACCCCGGACATGCGGTCCGGGACGCGCTCCTTCAGAGCCTCGATCGAGTCGGAGTCGTCCTCCGTCTTGCGCGGGGCGTCGTAATCAGTTGCCATTCCTGTCCACTTCTCGAATAACCGCCGAACGGAATCGGCGGGCACAGTTTGCATGAATCGCATCCGGATAGCAAACCGCTCCAGAGCCCCTCGCGAGGCACCTGACCGGCTGTTTCCGATGCGGAGCACCGGCCCGTGCCCGGGCCGCGGATGCGGACTCACACGGTACACCGTTCGCGCACTAACAACCTGCGCCCGGGGGCCGTGATCCCGCCTCCCGGCGCTCTCGTCCGACACAAGTCACGGCGCGCCACGCGTATTCCCCGGAACCGAGGCCGACTCGTGGCATCGTGAATCGTCCAGTGAGCGCGAGAGGCGTGGAACCCATGCAGGATCTGAAAATCGTCGGAGTCGAGGACGGCGCCCTCGTCGTCGAGACCGCGGGCGGTGAACGGCACCGCCTCGTCATGGACGACTCCTTCCGGCAGGCGCTGCGTCGCCAGTCCGACGCCGGGACGACCACGCGCAAGGCCGCCCCGCGCATCATCCAGTCCTTCATCCGCCAGGGCATGAGCGCGGAGGACGTCGCCCGCGAGACCGGCGCCTCGGTGGAGTACGTGCGGAAGTTCGAGGGGCCCGTCGTCGCGGAGCGCGAGCACGTGGTGCGCAGCGCGATGAAGGTCCCCGTGCACACGGCCATCGAGGTGGACCCGATGGGCCAGGGCACGCTCTTCGGCCAGGTCATCGAGGAGCGGCTCGAGTCGCTCGGCGCGCAGGAGGTGCGCTGGAGCAGCTGGAAGGAGCAGCTCGGCGGGTGGGTCGTCAAGGTGGCCTTCACCTCCGAGGAGATCGACCACGACGCCCGCTGGTCCTACGACGCCAAGAAGCACGCCCTCTCCCCCGCCAACAACGAGGCGATCACGCTGTCGCAGCAGGGCGAGATCCGGGGTGCGCTCATCCCGCGCCTCCGCGCCCTGCCGCCCGAGGCCGCGGACACGCACCAGGAGGACGGCGTCACCCGCTTCGACAGCGGCGCCTTCCGACTCCCGGACCCCGCCGCCTCCGCCACCCAGGACACCGCTCCCCAGCCGTGGGAGTCGGCGCCGCGTCGCGACGAGGGCGCGGCGGTGTCGCACCTCGGCCGCCAGGGCAACCACCCCGCCGGCAGCCAGCAGCCGGCGCGCGTCGCGCAGGTGGAGCTCAACGAGACCGCCGACCTCCTCGAGGCGCTGCGACGCCGACGGGGCGAGCGCGAGTCGGTGCCCCGGGACGACGAGGGGGACGACGCCGTCGACGACGCATCCGCGCCGCCGGCCGCCGCTCCCCCCGCGCGCCGCGAGGAGCCGCTGTCCCGCCCGCGCGGCGGCCAGCGCCAGGCTCCTCCTCTGCGCTCCGCGGTGATCCCCGGCATCGGCCGCGTCGAGTCCGGCCG
>NZ_JAVCVL010000047.1:0-15652 GCF_032917815.1 Clavibacter sp. MX14-G9D
CCGCCGCCGCCGGCGACCACGACCACGTCGCCCGCGTCGTCGGTGCGGCGGAAGGACTCGGGCAGGGAGGCGAGGGTCGCGACGGCCGCGTGCGCGTGGGTGGCCGACGCCGCGGGGTCGATGCGGAGGGTGAGGGCGCTCATGCCGCGACCTCCGTCCGGGACGCGTGGTGCGCGGATCCGGCGGCCGCCGAGGCGAGGCCGCCACCGGCGCGGACGATGGCGGCGCTCTGCTCCGCGATGTCGGTCGCGAGGCCGAGGTCGGCGAGCTGCACGTCCATGGGGACGGGAGCGGCCGCGCCGGTGATCACGTCGTGCACGTGCTCCCACTCGCCCACGTAGCCGTTGTCCGGGAACGGGCCCCAGCCGGTGGTGCTCCGGGCGTCGGTGAGGGCCGCGGTGCTGGATCCGGCGTGCACGTAGGACAGGGAGAAGTCGACGTGGAGCGAGCGGTCGCGGGCGACGGCGTCGAGCGTCCACTCGGGATCCCAGGAGGCCCCGCCGATGCCGTGCACCTCGAGCACGCTCCCGCCGACCATCGCGACGATCTCGTAGCCCCACGGCTTGAGGGCGCGGGCGCTGACCACGCGCGGCGGCGCGTCGGGCAGGAGCCGGCGCGCGAGGGGCAGGTCGTGGATGGCGAGGCCGAGCACGCCGCCGCTCACCGCGGCGGCCTGCGTCTCGAGGTCGGGCTCGCCCGCCGCACGGGGCGCCGGGCGGCCGACGATCTCCGTGGCCGAGTCCTCCGAGTCGGGGTTCGGCGGGATGACGGCCGAGATCCGCACGGTGTGCGGCGCCTCCCCCGAGGCGTCCCAGGCGTCGACCGCGGCGATCCAGGCGGGGTCGAACGCGTGCATCGTCCCCACGATGACGGGCACCCCGTGCTCGGCGGACGCGGCGGCGATGGCCCGGCCCTCCTCGGCGGACACGGCCAGCGGCTTCTCGCACAGCACGGCGCGCTTGCCCGCGCGGCACGCGGCGATGACCTGCTCGGCGTGGAAGCGGTTCGGGCTGCCGATGACGACCACGGCGACGGCCGGATCGGCGATCAGGGCGTCCGCGTCGGTCGTGTGCCGGGCCCCCGCCCGTGCCGCGACCCGCTCGGCGACCTCCGCGTCGACGTCCATGACGTGGACGACGCGGAACCGGTCGGCCATGCGCGCCAACGTCGGCAGGTGGATGGCCTGCCCTACCGGTCCGGCCCCGACAAGGCCCACACCGAACACCTCTTCGCCCACGACGCCCTCGTCCCTAGCAATGATCCGCACGACGAAAACTGACTCGTCGTTTACGGTTGCGTCACTGTACGTCCGGCTTCACGGAGGCACAAGGGGGAGGATCTACATCGTGACCAAGTCGACGAGCGCCGCCCCGGGACGCCGGGGATCCGACGGCCCGACGGAAAACTTTCCGCGCGCTGATGCGGATGAGAGCGCGGCCACGGAAACGGTCGCCGGGGCCGGGATGGCGTCCCGCGGGCTGTACTCGACGGGCGTCCGCCGCCGCGCGGAGATCGTCGCGGCGGCCGTCCGCGTGTTCGGCGTCCGCGGCTACGGCGCGGCCACGATCAAGGAGATCGCCGACGAGGTCGGCGTCTCCCCCGCGGCCGTGCTCCGCTACTTCCGGAAGGAGGAGCTGCTGACGGAGGTGCTGCGGCAGTGGGACCGGCAGCAGCCGTTCGTGTCGGAGGCGGCGCCGGGCCTCCCCGCGCTCCGCGCCTTCGTCGACCTCATGCGGTACCACGTGGAGCACCGCGGCTTCCTCGAGCTGTACCTGACCTTCGCCACCGAGACGAGCGACGAGACGCATCCCGCGCACGTGTACATGCGCTCCCGGTACGCGCGGACCATCGCGCAGATCCGGGGCCGCATCGCCGAGGCCGTCGCCCTGGAGCAGGTGCCGCCGATGGACGACGCGACCCTCGACTACGAGGCCGCCTGCTTCCTCGCGATCCTCGACGGGCTCGAGATCCAGTGGATCCACAACCCGAGCCTCGACCTGCCGGCGCTGGTGGGCGAGTACGTGGAGCAGTCGATCGCGCGCTGGCGCGGCGGCACGAAGGCGGCGGTGCCGGCCGGCTCGGCGTCCTGGAACTGAGGGCATCGCCGCGCCGGGGCCGACGTCCCGAGGCGCTCCGCGACCGCGGCCGGCGACAGCGGCTGCGGGCCGGGGAACATGCCCAATGCGGGCACGAGGGCGAAGGCGTCCCGCCTGCGCAGGTAGTCCGAGTGGTACTCGAACGCTCCGGAGGTCCGGGTGCGGTGGATCCTGCCCGCTCGCACCTCCGTGCGGCCGAGCACGGTCGTCACCTCGTGGACGTCAGTCATGCCTGCGCACCCGGATCCGGTCGCGGAGCTTCTCGTCGATCATCATGCGCCCTCGCTCGGTGGCGAACGGATCGGTGGCGGCGACCACGCCGTCCCGGAGCCCCAGGACGCGCAGGACCCGCAGGGTGATCTCGAGGCTGGTGCCCTGGCCGTTCTCGAGCTCGCTGATGGTCGGTGGCGTCGTAGCGGCGCGCTCGGCGACCATCCTCGCCGTCGATCCCAGCAGCTTGCGTCGGGCGGCGAGGTCCTGCCCGACGAGCCGCAGGGATCGTCGGACAGCGACTCGAGCCGCGTCCCCGCGGGCCGCTAGTGCGCGGCCACGCCCTCCGGGAGCGGCTCCGCCGGGCGGCGCACGAAGAACGAGGCGACGATCGCGGCGAGCGAGATGAAGCCGCCGATCATGAAGGCCGCCTGCACGCCGGCCGCCGTGGCGGACACCTCGGAGAGGCCGTCGGCGACGCCGCCGACCGTCGTCGTGGTGAGCACCGTCACGAACAGGGCCGTGCCCGCGGCGCCCGCGAGCTGCTGCATCGTCGAGACCGTGGCGCTGCCGTGCGAGTAGAGGCGCGGCGGCAGGGATCCGAGGGCCGAGGTGAGCAGCGGCGTGAACATGAAGGCGAGGCCGGCGTTCAGCACCAGGTGCACCGCGATGACCCAGCCGACCGAGGTGCCCTCGTGCAGCATCGTGGTCATGCCCCACAGGGCGATGGAGACGACGATGGCGCCGGGGATGACGAGCGGGCGCGGGCCGACGCGGTCGAAGAGGCGGCCGACGATGGGCGACAGCACGGCCATGAGCGCGCCGCCCGGGAGCAGGAGGAGGCCCGTCTCGAGCGTGCCGAGCTCCAGCACGTTCTGCAGGTAGAGCGGCAGGACGATGAGGCTGCCGAACAGCGCCATCATGCTGACGCTCACCATGATCACGGCCACCACGAACGAGCGGCTGCGGAACGTGCGGAGGTCCATGAGGGCGCGGTCCTCGCGCTGCAGGCCGATCTGGCGGGCGATGAACGCGGCGAGCGCGAGCGCGCCGACCGTGATCGGGATCCACAGCGGCAGGGGCGCCTCGCCCTCCGCCGACTCGCCGAGGCTGCTGAGGCCGTAGATGAGGCCGCCGAAGGCGAGCGTGGAGAGCACCACGGAGAGGACGTCGAACGGGAGCTTCCGCGGGGTGGTCAGGTTCGTGATCTTCCACAGGCCGAGCGCCAGGGCGATGAGCGCGATCGGCAGCACGATGAGGAACATCCAGCGCCACGACAGCGCGCTGAGGATGAGGCCGGAGACCGTCGGGCCGATGGCCGGGGCCACCGCGATGACGATGGAGATGACGCCCATGAGGCGGCCGCGGCGCGCGGCGGGCACCAGGTTGAGGACGGTCGTGAACAGCAGCGGCATCATGATCGCCGTGCCGCTGGCCTGCACCACGCGGCCGATGAGCAGCACGCCGAACCCGGGCGCGATCGCCGCGACCAGGGTCCCGAGCGAGAACAGCGTCATGGCGGCGCCGAACACCTGACGGGTGGAGAAGCGCTGCAGGATGAAGCCGGTGGCCGGGATGACGACGGCCATGGTGAGCATGAAGCCGGTGGTGAGCCACTGCGCGGTGGCCGTGGTGATGTCGAGGTCGACCATGAGGCTCGGCAGCGCGACGCTCATGATCGTCTCGTTGAGGATCACGACGAAGGCGGCGACGACCAGCAGCCCGATGACGAGCGGGGCGCCGGCGGGCAGGCGCTCGTCGTCGCCGGTCGCGGGGCGGGCGGTGCCGCCGGCGGTCGCGGCGCGGTCGGCCTCCGCGAGCCCGGCAGGGGGCAGGGTCTCGTCGCGTGCGGTGTCGGCGGTGGGCGGCGTGCTCATGGGATGCGTTCTCCGGGAGTGGATGGCGGGGCGCGCGCGACGGTGCGAGGCCGGGGAGGTCCGGATGTCAGACTGGGACCGAGTGGCAGTCTATGACACAATCGGCGTCGACGACAGATGCGGCCGGACGCCGCACGCGAGCGGACGGCGGTGACGGGATGGGCGCGGTGGGCACGAGCACGGACCCCGGCGAGGCCCTGACGCCGGTGGGCGCGGGCGCGGGCGCGGGCCTCCGCGAGCGGCGGCGCATGGCGACCACCACGGAGATCAGCGAGGCCGCGCTCGCGCTCTTCGAGGAGCGCGGCATGGCGGCGACGACCATCCACGACATCGCCCAGGCCGCGGGCGTCTCCGACCGCACCTGCTTCCGCTACTTCCCGAGCAAGGAGGAGTCGGTCCTCACGCTCCACCCCGCGTTCGACCCGCCCATCGACGCCTGGCTCGCCGACGTCGACCGCGGATCCGCACCGCTCCCCCAGCTCGAGCGCGTCTACGAGCGCGTCCTGGCCTCCCTCGACGGCGAGCTCGCCGCCCTCGCCCATCAGCAGCTGCGCGTGCGGCGCCTCATGGCCGACGAGCCGCAGCTGCGCTCCGCCGCGGTCTCCCTCGACGCGACGCGCTCGTGGGAGCTGGCCGCGCGCATGACGACGGCCTTCGACGGCCGCATCACCGCCCAGGAGGCGCGCCTGGTCACCGAGCTCGCGGGCGTCGCGGTGCGCACGGCCTTCGACGAGTGGGCGGATGCGCGGGCCGCCGGCCTCGACGCGACCCTCGTCGCCTCCTACGCCGCGGTCCGCCGCCGCCTGCGCGACATCGCGGGCACCGGCGCGGCCTGATCCGTCCGCGTCCGGCGCAGACGACCGTCAGAGGGCGGGGGACCCCGGACCCCGCAGGCGTCCGACCACGGAGGAGTCGGGAGCAGGCGGCCCCTGCCGAGGCCGCCCCGCGGCCGTGTCCCCGCCCCCCACCCTGTTGCCGCGCTCGTTGAGGGCCACGAGCGCGAGATGGCGATCCGCCGTCCAGCAGACCAGGCGCCCCTTCTGGTCCTTGTTCCGCGCGAGGACGCCCGCGTCCGCCAGCTGGGTGAGCGCCCGGTGCGCGGCTACCCGGGACACCCCGTGGGTGCGCGCGGCGCTCTCCTCCGTGAGGACCGGATCGGTCGCGAGCCGATCGAGGATGCGCAGGACCACCGCGTCCGCGCGAGGTCGCGCGGGAGCCCGGCCCTCCTGTCGCCGATGCTCCACCAGACGCTCCACGCTCTCCGCGTCGAGCCGCGCGACGTCCTCCGCCAGACGGACCGCGGTGCCGGCGGCCAGCTCCGCGGCCTCCGCGAAGGCGCGCACCCACTCGTCAACCCGTCCCGCGCGGAAGGCCGTGAGCCCGGCGACGTAGGCATCCGCGTCCGCGGCGAGGACCGTCGAGATGGGGATCAGGATGTCGCGCACCGCGTCGCCCCGGCGCAGGACCGTGTGGATGAGGGCGCGACCCGTGCGGCCGTTGCCGTCGATGAACGGGTGGATGGTCTCGAACTGGGCATGCGCGATGGCCGCCCGGACGACCGGATTCCCGTCCGTGACGGTGCAGAAGCGCGCCAGGTCCTCGAGGAGCCGAGGGACCTCTTGCTCCGGCGGGGGCACGAAGTCGGCGCGGATGGGGGACCACCCCGATCCACCGACCCAGTTCTGCTCCGTCCGGATGCCCTCGTCCAGCGACGGCTCGATGACGTGCTGGAGCGCCTCGAGGTCCGGGACGGTGATCCGGTGCTCTCGATCCGCCAGCGCGTCGATCGCGTCCTCCGTGGCCCGCACGTTCGCGATCACGTCGAGGGCCACGCGCGAGCCCTGTTGCAGGAGCTCGGCGATCGCGAGGCGCTTCGGCGTGACGCGGTTGCCCTCGATCCACGAGGAGGAGATGCTCTCCGACCGGATGAGCAGGTGGTTCAGGCAGCCGGCTCGTCGGCCGATCCGCTCGTCCGCGCGCGCGAGCACGGCGAGGGCGTCGGTCGCCGACGCCGGGACTGCCGTCCTGATTAACTTTACCTACGTCAAAGTCAATCATGGACGCGTCGGAGTACGTCTGCCCTCCCTCAGCCGAACAGGTTCGCCCGCAGCCCGCCCGCGGCCAGCTCGTCGCGGAGGATCCCGCGGCGGCGGAGCACGGGCACGAGGTCGTCGAGCATCCGGTGCAGCGTCACGGGATGCAGGTCGCCGGAGAGCAGCAGGCCGTCGTTGTCGGCGTCGTCGCCCAGCTGCTCGACGAAGTCCGCGAACTGCTCCGCCGTGCCGACGAAGCCGGACCGCTCCGCGACGAGGCCCTTGCGCGCCTTCCGGGTGAGCAGCTCCCGGAGCGGTGCGTCCTCGGTGCCGCCGTAGAGCCCGGCGATGGTGCCGTGCGAGACGTGCTCGCCGAAGACGCCGCGGTCGACGGGCCGGTCGAGGTCGAGGCCCGTGAGGTCGGTCTCGAGGTCGCTCGACCAGCCGAGCGCGATGGCCCGGAGCACGTCGTCGGAGGGGTGGCGTGACGCGTCGACGACCCGGCGCGCCTCCTCCTCGCTCGGCACGATCTCGGGCTTCACGACGAAGAGGATCCGGATGCCGTCCGGACCGCGCCCCTGCCGGGCCGCCGCGTCCAGCACCTTCGCCCGGTAGGCGAGGAGCGCCGCCGGCTCGAGCGGCGCCAGGCCGAGCTGCACGTCGGACTGCGTGCCCGCGAAGGACAGACCCCGCGGGGACCCGCCGGGCGAGACGATCACCGGATCCCCGTACGCGGACGGCACGGCGTTGAGCGGGCCGTCGACGGAGAAGTGCTCCCCGCGGTGCTGGAACGCGTCGAGCCGGGCGCCGTCGGCGAAGCGCCCGGAGGCGGGATCCTCGACGAGGGCGCCGCCGTCCCAGCTGTGCCAGAGGCGGCGGACGACCGCCATCCACTCGTCGGCGCGGTCGTACGCGCCGTCGTGCGAGAGCGGTGCGCGGCCCACGTGCCGGGCGCTGCCGACGTCGGTGACCAGGTTGATCCCGAACCGGCCCGCGCTCAGGTGCTGCAGCGTCTGCGCCTGCCGGGCGGCGAGGTACGGCGGCGTGATGCCCGCGTTGACGGTGGGCACGAGCCCGATGCGCCCGGTCGCCGCGAACAGCCACGGCGCGAGCAGCAGCGGGTCGTGCTTGGGGCCGCCGTACGCGCCGCGCACGCGGAGGTCGAGCGTCTCGGGCGAGCCGAGGGAGACGGCGTCCTCCATGACGATGAGCTCGAAGCCCGCCTGCTCGAGCTCCCGGGCGGACTGCTGGTACAGGTCGGGGCGGGTCCAGTCGTGGTTCCACTCCCGGTACGGGTGGCCCCAGCCCTGCGGGCCGAAGCCGCGGGAGAGGAACCAGCCGAGGTGCTGGCGGCGGGCCACCGTCAGGATCCGGTCGCGCGGGCGGCGTCGAGGCCGCGCTCGAGGTCGCGGAGGATGTCGGCGATGTCCTCGATCCCGATGGAGACGCGGAGCAGCCCCGGCCAGATCCCCGCGGCGTCCCGCTCCTCGGGGGTGCGGCCCGCGTGCGTGGTCGACGCCGGGTGCAGCAGGAGCGAGCGGACGTCGCCGAGGTGGGTCATGCGGCTGAACAGGCGCACCGCGTCGGTGAACGCCTCGGCCGCCGGCTCGCCGCCCGCGAGCGTGAAGGAGAACACGGATCCCTGCCCGTCGGGCAGGTACCGCAGCGCCAGCTCGTGCGACGGGCTCGACTCCAGCCCCGCGTAGTCGACGGACGACACCTCGGACCGAGCCTCGAGGAAGCGCGCGACCGCGAGCGCGTTCGCCGAGTGCCGCTCGACCCGCAGCGACAGGGTCTCGATGCCCTGCCGGAGCAGGAACGAGCTGAACGGCGCGGGAGTGGGGCCGAACCGGGACGCGACGATCTCGCGGGCGTACGCGATGAACGCGCCGCGGCCGAAGCGGTCGGCCCAGCTCGCGCCGCCGAACGCGCGCTCCGGCTGGGTCAGGTGCGGGAACAGCTCCGGCCGCGCGGCCCAGTCGAAGGCGCCGCCGTCGACGACCACGCCGCCGAGCACCGAGCCGTGGCCCGCGAGGAACTTGCTCGTGGAGTGCACCACCACGTCGGCGCCGTGCTCGATCGGGCGGAGCAGGTACGGGGTCGCGAGCGTGTCGTCGACCACGAACGGCAGCCCGTGCCGGTGCGCGACGTCCGCGATGCCGGCGAGGTCGAGCAGGTCGTTCTTCGGGTTCGGGATGGGCTCGCCGAACAGCACGCGCGTCGCGGGGGTGATCCGACGGGCCCACTCGTCGAGGTCGCGGTGGTCGTCCACGAAGTCGACCCCGATGCCGAGCCGGCCGAGGTTCTGGCGGAAGAGGCCGCGGTTGCCCTCGTAGATGCTGCTCGAGGAGAGGATCCGGTCGCCGGCCTGCAGGATCGCCAGCAGCGCGGTGGTCGTCGCGGCCTGCCCGCTCGCGAGGAGGACCGCCTCGGTGCCGCCCTCGAGCTCGGCGAGCCGCCTCTCGACCTCGTCGGTGGTGGGGTTGCCGTTCCGCGTGTAGAGGTAGCCCTCGTCGACCCCGGCGAAGCGGTCGCGGGCCTCCGCGAAGCTGTCGAAGACGAAGCCGGCGGTGAGGTGCACGGGTGAGACGCGGGCCCCGTGGTCGGCGTCGACGGCGGATCCGGCGTGGACCTGGCGGGTGGTGAAGCCGGCCGTGTCCGGGGCCCTGCCGACCCGGGCGCCGTCCGCGGAGGCGAGGGACGCGTCGGGCGCGGGCGTGTCGGCCGCCGCCCGGATCCCGTCGAGCACGCTCATGCGCCGAACACCCGACGCGAGGCGATGGCCGCGCCCTCGACGAGCGCCCCGAGCTTCGCCCACGCCACGTCGGTGGCGACGAACTCGTAGCTCGCGAAGGTGGAGAGGCCGCAGTCGGTGCCGGCGATGACCCGCGTGGGGTCGCCGACCGCGTCGACGACATCGAGGATCCGGTTGGCGATCACCTGCGGGTGCTCCAGGTAGTTGGTGGTCACGTCCACCACGCCCGGGATCAGGACGGCGCCCTCCGGCAGCGGGTGGGCCCGGAACGCGGGCGCCTCGTGCTGGTGGGCGGGGTTCCCGAGCGGGATGCTGAACGCGCCGACGCGGGCCCGGTACAGGTGCGGGAGCAGCACGTCGACGGGCACGTCGTCCTGGTGCGGGCCCTGCCAGTTGCCCCAGCACACGTGCAGGCGCACCCTCTCGCGCGGGATGTCGCGGATCGCGTGGTTGAGCGCGTCCACATGCAGGTCGACGGCCGCGAGGAACTCCTCGAGGGTGGCGTCGCCGAACTGGATGACCCGCTCCATCGCGAGGTCGGGCGCGTCGAGCTGCAGGACGTGGCCGCGCGCGACGATGGCGTCGTACTCGAGCTTCAGCTGGTCGGCGAGGGCGAACACGTAGGCGCGGTCGTCGCCGTAGTGGGGGTTGGCGGCGTCGAGCAGGAGGGTCGTCGAGACGATGCCCGGGGTCGCGGCCGAGAAGAACGTGCCGGCGGGGGCGAGGCCGCGGTCCGCCTGCACGGCGAGCTCGCGGTCGAACCCGTCGAGGTCCTCCGTGATCCCGGCGAGCGCCGGGTCGTACTCGAGGAGGCCCTGCGCGACCGGCGGATCCCAGACGCGCGCCACGTCGGCGCCCTCCACGATCTGCCGCGCCTGGAAGGCGGCGTACTCCGGGAACCGGAGCGAGTCGAGCGTGGGCTTGCGGTGCCCGGCGCCGCCGAACCCGTCGATGCGCTCGAGCACGTAGGTCGAGAAGCCGACGCGGGGCACCTCGCCGTCGTTGACGACGTCGAGTCCGGTCTCGAGCTGCCGGCGCACGGTGTCGGCGACGGCCGACGCGGTGACCTCCGCCAGCTCGTCCGCGTCGAACGCGCGCCGCTGGTCGCGGGCGACGAGCAGCCGGGTCAGCTCGGGCGTGCGCGGGAGGCTGCCCGCGTGCGTGGTCAGGATGCGGTCGGTCATGCGGGGACTCCTCGGTGGGTGGCGGTGCGGGCGCGGAGGGCGGGGGCGGGGGCGCGGAGGTCCGCGCCGGCGGTCGGGGACGGAGCGGCGGCGGACGCGGATCCGGGTGCGGGCGCCGGTGCCGGTCCGGACGCGGCGAGCGCCGCGATCCGCCGCACGGCCTCCCGCAGCACGTCCGGGTCGCAGGCGAGGTTGAGGCGGGCGTGGCCGGCGCCGCCGGTGCCGTAGCAGTGGCCGGCGTTGAGGGCGACGCGGGCGCGGTCGAGGATCACGGCCGTCGGGTCGGCACCGAGGCCGAGCGGGCGGAGGTCGAGCCAGGCGAGGTAGCCGGCGGCGGGGCGGTGGTGCACCACGCCGGGCAGGTGCTCGGCGAGGAGGGAGGCGAGGAGCAGGTCGTTCGCGACGATCCGGGCGATGGCATCGTCGAGCCAGTCGGTACAGGAGAAGGCGACCACGTTCGCGTGCAGCCCGAGGATGCTCGTGCGACAGGCCACCTCCTCGACGAGGCCGCCGAGGAGGTCGTGCGTGCGCGGATCCCCCGCGATGACGAGCGAGCACTTGGCGCCCGCGAGGTTCCAGCCCTTGCTCGCCGACGTGACGCACACGGAGCTGGCGCCGAGCGCCTCGGCCAGCGGCGCGAACGGCGTGAAGGCGGTGCCCGGCAGCGTGAGCGGCGCGTGCACCTCGTCGCTGACCACGAGCACGTCGTGGCGGGCGGCCAGCCGGGCCACGGCGGCGAGGGTCCGCGCGTCGTGCACGAGCCCCATCGGGTTGTGCGGGTTGCAGAGGAGGAACGCGTCGACCCCGGAGGCGAACGCGCGCTCGAGGCCCGCGAGGTCGAGGGACGCGCGGCCGTCGGACACGAGCAGCGGCACCTCCTCGACGCGCGCGCCCGCCTCCTCCACCAGCTCGAAGAACGGCGGGTACACGGGCGGCGTGACGACCACGCGGCCGCCCCGCGGCACCGCGAGCCGCAGGGTCTCGACGATGCCGACGCTCACGTCGGTGGCGATGCGCACGCGGGACTCGTCGACGACCCAGCCCCAGCGCTCGCGGGCGAACCGGGCGAAGGCGGGCGCGAGCGGGCCGGGGCCGTCGAGGTAGCCGACGTCGGAGGCGCGGATCCGCCGCACCAGCTCGTCGACGACGGGCTCGGCGACCGCGTAGTCCATCTCGGCCACGAACAGGGGCAGCACGTCCGCGGGGAACCGCGTCCACTTGATGCTCGTGCGCTGGCCGCGGATCTCGTCGATCGGCGCCGTCGTGACCTTCACCATGACGCCACGATGCCGGGCCTCACCCCGCCGTGGCGAGCGCCCGCGTCACACGAGGACACGGGCCCCGACGGGGGACGGCGCCACCGGGAGCGGCCGGCCGGTCCGCGCGGTGCCCGCGGCGGGCGGGCGACGGCCCGCTCCGCCGCTAGGCCCAGCGGTACTGGCTGAGCGCCAGGAGCAGGGAGCCGGCCACGAGCACCACGGCGCCGGAGGCGAGGATCCCGACGACGCCGATCGCGATGCCGCCCCCGATGAGGCGCGGGCGCTCCGCCGCGTGCTGCCGCCCGTCGCGGATCCCGCGCCGGACGGCGACGATGCCGAGGACGCAGGTGGCGACCGACAGCATCGACGACGGGAACACGCCGACGTAGAGCTGCGGCTCGCCGAGCAGCCGCCCGAGCGCGATGGAGGCGACGACGCCCACCGGCCCGACGAGGCTCAGCCAGCCGAGCAGCCAGGCGCGGGACCTCGGGCGCAGGGTCGGCCCCTGTGGATCCTTCACAAGTGCAGGGTATTCGACGGGGCGGATGGGAGCGGCCGATGCGCCCCCGCCGGTGTCACGCGATGCGGATCAGCTTCCGGTTCGCGAACTCGTCGACCGCGTGGCGGCCGAGCTCACGGCCGGAGCCCGAGCGCTTCACGCCGCCGAAGGGCAGCTCGGCCGCGTCGCCCAGCACCAGGTTGACCCAGACCATGCCCGCGTCGATGCCGTCGGCCACCCGCAGGGCCTCCTCCGGATCCGTCGAGTACACGTACGAGCCGAGGCCGAACGGGGTGTCGTTGGCGAGCTCCACCGCCTCCTCCGCGGAGGAGACGCGGTACAGCGCGGCGACCGGCCCGAAGAACTCCTCGCGGTAGGCGTCCATCGCCGGCGTCACGTCGGCGAGCACCGCGGGCGGGAACATGTTCCCCACGGGCTCTCCGCTCGCGAGCACGGTCGCGCCCTGGTCGACCGCCCGGGCCAGCTGCTCGGTGAGCCGCTCGGTGGCGGCGCGCGAGGAGAGCGGGCCGAGCAGGGTGCCGTCGGCCATTGGATCCGCGGGCTGGGCCTCCGTGAGCGCGGCCGTGAAGCGGGCGGCGAAGTCGTCGTAGAGCGCGTCGATCACGAGGAAGCGCTTGGCGCCGTTGCAGGACTGGCCGTTGTTGTCGAGGCGCGCGGCCACCGCGTCGGCGACGACCGCGTCGAGGTCGTCGGTCGACAGCAGGATGAAGGGGTCGGATCCGCCGAGCTCCAGCACGACCTTCTTCAGGTGCCGTCCCGCGATCTCGGCCACGGCGGCACCCGCGCGCTCGGACCCGGTGACGGAGACGCCCTGCACGCGCGGGTCGGCGATGACGCCCTCGATCTGCTCGTTCGCGGCGAGCACGCTCACGTAGACGCCCGGGTCGGCGCCGACGTCCGCCGCCGCGTCGCGCATGATGCGCTGGATGGCCTCGGCCGACTCCGGGCACTGCGGCGCGTGCTTCAGCAGGATCGCGTTGCCGGTGACGATCGCGGGGCCCGCGAACCGGGCCACCTGGTAGTACGGGAAGTTCCACGGCATGATCCCGAGGAGGACGCCGAGGCCCGAGCGGCGCACGAACGCGGATCCGGTGCCGTCGGCCAGCGCGATGGGCTCGTCCGCGAGGAACTCCTCCGCGTTCGCCGCGTAGTAGCCGTAGATGTCGGCCGCGAAGTCGACCTCGCCGAGCGCCTGGTCGAGGGGCTTCCCCATCTCGCGCACGATGATGCGGGCCAGCTCGTCACGGCGCTCCGCGTGCAGCTCGGCGACGCGGGCGACGAGGGCGGCGCGCTCGGCGACCGTGGTGCGGCGCGACCAGCCGCGGTAGGCGCCCTCCGCCTGCGCGATCGCGTCCTGCAGCTCCGCGTCGGTGATCCCGGGATGCTCGGCGACGGTCTCGCCGGTGGTCGGATCGGTGACGGCGTAGCTGCTCATGGTGCTCCTCCTCGAACGCCGCGCGGGTGGCGCGGTCGAGCCCACGATATCGAGCGGGCACGGCCGGCAGCGGGGCGGCGCGGCGCGTGCCGGTCGGGCCTCCCCGTCAGCCCCGCCGCGCGGCGAGGAACGCGTCGACGACCGCGCGGCTGCCGTCGGCCCGGGTCGCGAGGTGCACGGTGGACACGGCCCGGGATCCGGCGAGCGGCAGCACCCGGACGGTCGCGGGCGCCCCCACCGCCGCGCTCCGCGGCGCGATCGTGACGCCGAGGCCGGCGCCCACGAGGTGCACGATCATCGTCCACGTCGACCCCTCCTGCACCACGCGGACCAGCCGCCCGCGTTCCGTGAGGGGCGCGAGGTTCCGTCGGTACGCGTCCTCGCTCGCGCGCCGCGGCGGGAGGACGAACGGCTCGTCCGCGAGGAGCGCCGCGTCCACCTCGTCGGCGTCGGCGAGGGGGTGCGCGGCCGGCACGACGGCGACGAACGGCTCGGTCACGAGCTCCCGCAGCTCCACCCCCGGGGTCGGATCCGGGTCGCGCACCACCGCGACGTCGAGCTCGCCGCGGCCGAGGGCGTCCATCAGGTCGACGGTGAAGCCCTCGCGCACGCGCACCTCCACGTCCGGGTGCCGGGCGCGGAAGCGGCGGATGCTCTCCACCGGCCCGAGGTCCGCCGCGCCGATCGCGACGGTCGAGTGCACCATGCCGATCTCCAGCCGGCCCACCTCACCGCGGGCGATGCGGGCCACCTCGTCGAGTCCCGCGTCGGCCTGGCGGAGGAGCGCCCGGCCGCGGTCGCGCAGGGCGGCGCCCGCCGGCGTCAGCGCGACGCTCCGCGAGGTGCGGGTCAGCAGCGTGACCCCGAGCCGCCGCTCGAGGCGCTGCACCTGCTGGGACAGCACGGGCTGGGCGATGCCGAGCTCCCCCGCGGCCCGCCCGAAGTGCAGCTCGTCGGCGACGGCGAGGAAGGCGCGCACGAGGCGGAGGTCGAGATCCATGCGCACACGCTATCGATCAACCGTCTTCCATATTGGACGACGACGGTGCGCAGCGACGAGGCTGGGGGCATGAGCACGAGCAGCGAGACCCGCACCCCGTCCGCCGAGGAGCCCGCCCGCGAGACGCCCGGCGAGACCCTCCTCCACACGCCCGCCCTCGAGATCGGCCCGATGCGCGACGCGGCCGACGCCGCCGCCTTCCGCGCGCTCAACGAGGCGTGGATCACCACGCACTTCGTGATCGAGCCCGAGGACGAGCGCGTGCTCGCCGACCCGCGGGGGCAGATCGTGGACCACGGCGGCGAGGTGCTGCTGGCCCGCGTGGGCGAGCGGGTCGTCGGCTGCGTCGCGCTGATCCCCGAGGGCGACGGCGTGTGGGAGCTCGCGAAGATGGCGGTCGACGAGACCGTGCGCGGACGCGGCACCGGCCGGCGCCTCCTCCACGCGGCCGTCGCCGAGGCCCGCAGCCGCGGCGCCGCCGCCCTCGTGCTCGCGAGCAGCGTCGACCTCCCGGCCGCCGTGCACCTCTACGAGGCCGTCGGCTTCCGCCACGTCGCGCCCGAGGAGGCCGGCCACGTGCCCTACGCGCGGGCGAGCGTCTTCATGCGGATGGAGCTGGATCCCGCGGCACGCTGACGGCGGTCAGGCCCGGGCGCTCCTGGCCCGGCCCAGGGCGCCGCCCCGCCGCCGCGCGAGGAGGGCGTCGACGCTCCACACGGCGCCCGCCGACGACAGGCACAGCGCCAGGGACGCGACGACGTAGCCGACGGAGGGCCCGAGGTCGGTCTGCCCGTCGCGGAACCACGGCAGGTGCATGCCCTCGGCGCCGGTCCAGATGCCGAGGCTCAGCACCGCGCTGGCGAGGAGCGTCGTGCGGGACAGGAGCCCGAGGACCAGGAGCACCGCGACCGCGGTCTCGACGATCGCGACGACGTGCGCGAAGAGCGACGGGTCCGCCAGGCCGACGCGGTTCCACAGCAGCAGCCACTCGTGCATGACGGGCGTGCCCACCTCCTCGGCCCTGCCGAGCTCGTCGGGCAGCGTCTGGCCCTCGATGAAGCCCGGCATCCACTTGAGGGCCGCGTCCACGGCCCACACGAGACCGAAGGCGATGCGGAGCGCGGCGGCGGCCCGGAGGCGGGTGAGGGTCCGCGGATCCGGGCCCGCGTGCTCCGGGAGGCGGGCGGGCAGGGGCGCGGTGGAGGGGATCGAGGTCATCGGGACATCGTGCAGGTGAGGCTGCCCTTACCTCACGACCCCTCCACAGCGGGCGACGGAGCGGG
>NZ_JAVCVL010000048.1:0-15353 GCF_032917815.1 Clavibacter sp. MX14-G9D
AGCTCGGCGCGGGGCACGAGGCGCTCGCTCCAGGTCCAGCCCTCGGCCGGATGCGGCGAGGCGGCCGCGTACTGGTGCCCGCCGGGCACGACGCGCGTCCACGGGTCGCGCCAGACGAGCGGGACGCCGGCGGGCGCCGCGACCGGGAGGTCGGGCTCGCCCAGGGTGCCGACGACGGCGAGCTCGGCGGTGCGGTCGGCCGGTTCCACCCGGAGCATGAAGCGCATGCGCTGCAGATACGCGAGGAGCGCCGCCGCGTCGCCCGCGCCGAGGAGCAGCCACGTCGCGACGCCGTCGTCGAGGACGCCGACGGCATGCTCGAGGCGGCCGTTCTGGTCGAGGAAGAGGGTCTCGGCGGAGTCTCCGGGAGCGAGGCCGCGGAGGGACTGGCTCGTGATGGAGTCGAGCCAGGTGAGGCGGTCCTCCCCCGTCACCGACAGGACGGCCCGGTGCGAGAGGTCGACGATCGCGGTGCCGGCGGCGAGCGCGCGCTGCTCGGACACGAGGGATCCGAGGTGCGCGGGCACGCCGGCATCCGGCCCCTCGGCCGCGACGGCGCCGGGCAGGTCGAGGAACGGCGAGCGGGTCACGGCATCCGGGTCAGTCGACACGCGCGACCCGCCCCGAGGCGTGCGTGCGCAGCGGCTGGCCGAGCGCGGCGATGTCCCACGCCCACAGCAGGTCGCGCTCGACGAGGCCGTAGAGCCGCGTGGCGCCCGTGTAGGCCTTGGCGCCCTCGGTGCGCAGGACCGCGTCGGTGGCGAGGTCGATCCGGGCGCTGCCCACCTGGCCGACGTAGAGCTCGCTCACCCCGCCGGGGTGCACCAGCGCGACCTCGACGTCGAAGCCGCCGTCCGCGTTGCGGAGCGTCTCGACCTCGTCGGCCGTCGTGAACGGCCGCTCGCCGACGGGCGGGAGCATCGCCGGGCCCGGGTCGCCGTCGGTGAGGCGGCGGCGGAGGCGCCAGTACCCGGTCTCCGTGACGAAGGGGACGGGGCCGTCGTCGCCCTCGACCCACGCGTAGGAGGAGTAGTTGAGGTGCGGCAGGCCGTCGTGGCTGAAGCTGATGCGCTGGCCGAACGCACGGCGGACGACCTCGTCACCGACGGCGTACTCGACGACGCCCGTGCCCTCCCAGACGCCGAGCAGCCAGGAGAGGGGGACGAGCTCGGCGGGCAGCCCGGTGGGGATCTCGATCATGCGGCGCGCGGTCAGCGCTGGCCGCGGAAGAGGTTGTACACCACGACGAGCGACACCCAGCCGATGGAGAGGCTCGCCAGGACCAGCAGTCCGGTGAAGAAGAGTTCCAGAGCAAGCAGCGACGACATGGCCTCAATCTACCCCACGGCCGGCCGCCACGGGCCGGCGCGGGCGAGGCGGCTAGGGCAGCGCCAGCAGGACGACCGTGGCCGCCGCCAGCACGAGCACGGCACCGACCACGCTGCCGACGGCGCGGTCGACGAAGCCCGTCTTGCGGGGCAGGGCCAGCTGGATCACGAAGGTCGCGACCACGCACGTGGCGAGCACGAGCGGGAGCCACCGGGGAGCCGCGTCCGGACCGACCGCGACCGCCACCACGACCGCGCCGACGGCGGCGGCCAGCCAGACGGGGACGAGGCTGCGCAGGGGGGAGGTCACCCTGCAATCCTGCCCCACGTATCATGGGGTCAATTCATCCATGGAGGATCCCTGTGGCCCAGCTGTTGATCCTGACCTCGTCCGCGGACACCGACGTGCTCCCGGCGCTCGGGCTCCTCAGCCACCGGACCCGGCACATCCAGGCCGACGCCGCGAGCCTCGTGAACGCCCCCGCCGCCGACCTCGTGCTGGTCGATGCGCGCCGCGACCTCGCGAGCGCCAAGTCGCTGTGCAAGATCCTCACCACCACGGGCGGCGGCACGCCGCTCATCCTCGTGCTGACGGAGGGCGGGCTCACCGCGGTGAGCGCCGACTGGGGCGCGAACGACGTGATCCTCGACTCCGCGGGCCCCGCGGAGGTCGACGCACGCGTGCGGCTCGTCATCGGCCGCGCCGCGCAGGAGCACACGGGCAGCAAGATCCAGGCCTCCGGCGTCGTCATCGACGAGGCCAGCTACTCCGCGAAGGTGCACGGCAAGCCCCTGGACCTCACCTTCAAGGAGTTCGAGCTGCTCCGCTTCTTCGCGAGCCACCCCTCGCGCGTCTTCACCCGCGAGCAGCTGCTCAGCGAGGTGTGGGGCTACGACTACTTCGGCGGCACGCGCACGGTCGACGTGCACGTCCGGCGGCTGCGGGCCAAGCTCGGCGACCTCGAGTCGCTCATCGGCACCGTGCGCAACGTCGGCTACCGCTTCAACGTGTACGAGGAGGACAGTGAGCGCGTTCCCGCCCCCGTCGGAGCCTGACGCCACGGTCGTCGCGCGCGTCGACCCCTCCCCCGACGCCGTCCGCGACGCCCTCGCGCTCGCCGACCGCGCCCGCGCGGCCGACGGCCCGTCGCCGTTCAACGAGCAGACGCGCCTGACCCTCGGCGCCGACGGGGGGCCCGCGCTCCTCGTCCATCGCGGGCCGGACGGGGCGACGGTCGCCGCCGCCGTGGTCGCGCACGGGGACGCCGGCGCCGAGGCGGAGCTCGTCGTGGATCCCGCCCACCGCCGCCGGGGACTCGGCCGGACCCTCCTCGACGCGGTGCTCGCCGAGGCGGGTGCCGCCCCCCTCTCCGTCTGGGCGCACGGCGACCACCCGGGTGCCCGCGCGCTCGCGGAGCGCGCCGGGCTCGACCGGGCGCGCGAGCTCCTGCAGCTGCGCGCGGCGGTGGACGCGGCGCGCACCGGGCTCGGCGAGCGCCCCCTGCCCGCGGGCCTCGCGCTCTCCTCCTTCACCCCGGACGACGCCGACGACTGGGTCGCCCTCAACGCGCGCGCCTTCGCCAGCCACCCCGAGCAGGGCCGCATGACCCGCGGCGACCTGGACGACCGCGTCGCCGAGCCCTGGTTCGACCCGGCGCTGCTGCTGCTCGCGCGGGACGCGGACGGCCGCCTCGCCGGGTTCCACTGGCTCAAGGCGGAGGACGGCCAGGCGGAGGTCTACGTGCTCGGCGTGGATCCCGACCGCGCGGCCCGGGGCCTCGGCTCCGCGCTCCTCGCCGCCGGCCTCGACCTCGTGGCCGCGCGCGGCCACGACGAGGTCGACCTGTACGTGGAGGCGGACAACGCGCCGGCCCTCGCGCTCTACCGCCGGGCCGCCTTCCGCGACGCCGCGGTCGACGTCCAGTACCGCCGCGCCTGATCCCCGTGAGCCCGCCACGGCGGGCCCGTGGCGGTTCACCGTGCGTTCACCTGCCGGAGGGCCAAGCGCACACCGCGATGCCATGATGGGCGGATGGACAGCGAGACGTACATCGGCGATGCGAAGGCGGTCGCCGAATCCCTGGACGACTTCGACGAGGACGAGATCCTCGAGGACGACGGGACCCTCCCCGAGGGGCGCTTCCTCGACCGGGAGCTGAGCTGGCTGGCCTTCAACCGCCGCGTGCTGGAGCTCGCCGAGGACCCGGAGCTGCCGGTCCTCGAGCGCGCCAACTTCCTCGCCATCTTCGCGAGCAACCTCGACGAGTTCTTCATGGTGCGCGTCGCCGGCCTCAAGCGCCGCATCGCCACCGGGCTCGCCGTGCCGACGAACATCGGCCGCACACCGTCCGAGGTGCTCTCCGCCATCAACGAGACCGCGTACCGCCTGCAGGTCCGCCATGCGGCCGCGTTCAACGACAGCGTCCGGCCGGCGCTCGAGGCGGAGGGCATCCGCATCGTCCGCTGGGACTCGCTCGACGAGGCCCACCAGGACCGCCTGCACGAGCTGTTCTCCGAGCAGGTCTTCCCGGTGCTCATGCCGCTCGCGGTGGATCCCGCGCACCCGTTCCCCTACATCTCCGGCCTCTCGCTCAACCTGTCCGTGCGGATCCGGAACCCCAAGACGAACCGCCAGGAGTTCGCGCGCATCAAGGTGCCGCAGATGCTGCCGCGCTTCATGCCGCTCACGCCGGACACCCGCTCGGGCCCGATCGACTTCATCGCGCTCGAGGACCTCATCGCGAACCAGCTCGAGACGCTGTTCCCCGGGATGGAGATCGTCGAGCACCACGTATTCCGCGTCACCCGCAACGAGGACGTGCAGATCGAGGAGGACGAGACCGAGAACCTCATCCAGGCCCTCGAGAAGGAGCTCCTGCGCCGCCGCTTCGGCCCACCCATCCGCCTCGAGATCTCGGACGACATGGACGCGGTCACGCTCGACCTCCTCATGCGCGAGCTCGACATCACCGAGCAGGAGGTGTTCACGCTGCCGTCCCCGCTCGACCTCGGCGGCCTGTTCGACCTCGCCAAGCTCGACCGGCCGGCGCTGCACTACCCGAACAACGTGCCCACGACCGCGGTCGCGCTGAAGCCGGCCGAGGACAACTCGCGCGCCGACATCTTCCGCTCCATCGCGCAGCAGGACATCCTGCTGCACCACCCGTACGAGTCGTTCACGACGAGCGTGCAGGCGTTCCTCGAGCAGGCCGCGGCGGATCCGCACGTGCTCGCCATCAAGCAGACCCTGTACCGCACGAGCGGCGACAGCCCCATCGTCGAGGCGCTCATCGACGCGGCCGAGGCGGGCAAGCAGGTCCTCGCGCTGGTGGAGATCAAGGCGCGCTTCGACGAGCAGGCGAACATCACGTGGGCGCGCAAGCTCGAGAAGGCCGGCGTGCACGTCGTCTACGGCGTCGCGGGGCTGAAGACGCACTGCAAGCTCGCGCTGGTCATCCGCCAGGAGAAGGGCGGGGTGCTGCGCCACTACAGCCACATCGGCACGGGCAACTACAACCCCAAGACGAGCCGCATCTACGAGGACCTCGGGCTCCTCACCGCGGACGACGTGGTGGGCAAGGACCTCACCCGCCTGTTCAACGAGCTCTCCGGGTACGGCATCGAGAAGAAGTTCAAGCGCCTCCTCGTGGCGCCGCTGCACCTCCGGAAGGGCCTGCTGAAGCGCATCGCCGTGGAGACGCAGAACGCGCTGGACGGCAAGCCGAGCGGCATCCGCATCAAGGTGAACTCGATCGTCGACGAGAAGATCATCGACGCCCTGTACCGGGCCAGCAACGCGGGCGTGCCCGTGCAGGTCTGGGTGCGCGGCATCTGCTCGCTGACGCCGGGGCAGCCCGGGCTCAGCGAGAACATCGAGGTGCGGTCCATCCTCGGCCGCTACCTGGAGCACAGCCGCGTCTTCTCGTTCGTCAACGGCGGCGACCAGGCCACCTACATCGGCAGCGCCGACATGATGCACCGCAACCTCGACCGCCGCGTCGAGGCGCTCGTCCGCCTGGTGGATCCCGCGCACCTGCAGGAGATCGAGGACCTCTTCGACCGCGCCATGGCCGACACGACCTCGGCGTGGGTGCTGGACGCGGACGGCGAGTGGACCCGGCGCAACAAGGGCGCCGACGGCACGACGCTCGAGGACCTGCAGACGGCGGTCATGGGCATCGTGGCCAAGCGCAAGCGGCGCGTGCTCCGCTGAGCGACGCTCCGCTGAGCACCGCTCCGCTGAGCACCGCTCCGCTGGGCACCGACCCGGCTAGCGTGGGGGACGTGCCTCCCGCCCCTTCCGTCTTCGCCGCCGGCGCCGTCGTCTGGCGCGTCGTCGACGGCCGGATCCGGGTGCTGATCATCCACCGGACGCGCCGCCGGGACACCTCCCTCCCCAAGGGCAAGGTGGATCCCGGCGAGACGCTCCCGCAGACCGCCGTCCGCGAGGTGCACGAGGAGACGGGTCTGCGGGTCGCGCTCGGCGTCCCGCTCGGCGCCATCGAGTACGGCATCTCCGGCGGGCGCCGGAAGTCGGTGAGCTACTGGGCCGCCGAGGCGACCGACGCCATGGTGCAGGCGGGCAGCTTCCAGCCGGACCACGAGGTCGAGAGCGTCGAGTGGGTCTCGATCCCGAACGCCCGCAAGCGCCTCGACTACCCCGGCGAGATCGACATCCTCGACCTGTTCGCGGGTCTGGTGGAGACCGGATCGCATCGCTCGTTCGCGCTCATCGCGCTGCGGCACGGCCACGCGGTCCAGCCGTACGAGTGGGACGGGGCGGACTCCGGCCGGCCGCTCAGCGCGCGCGGCCGCGACCAGGCCGAGTCCATCGTGCCGACGCTCCTCGCGTTCGGCCCGCGCGTCATCACGAGCAGCACGGCGGAGCGCTGCCTGCAGACGGTGGAGCCGCTCGCGGAGGCCCTCGGCCGCCGCGTGAAGGAGGACGTCGGCATCAGCCAGGACGCCTACGAGACGGACGGCGGATCCGTGCGCGAGACGGTCGCGAAGCGCGTGCGCAAGGCCCGAAGCGCCGTGCTCTGCAGCCACAGCCCGGTGCTGCCGGAGATCCTGCACGAGATCGCGCTCGCCACCGAGACGCCCAGCGCCAGCCGCATGCCGCGGGCGGGGATGCTGTCGCCCGCCGAGTTCTCGGTCGTGCACCTGTCGGCGTCGGACCCGGAGGCAGGCATCCTCGCCGTGGAGACGTACGGCCCGTCGGTCTGAGGCCCGTCGCCCCGATGCGCGCGGCCCGCGGCCGTCGGCGCGGCCCCGACCCACCACCGTGCACCCGGGTGCCGGGGATCGTGGCGATCGGCGCGCTCTGTTCACCTCCCGTTCACCGATATCGGCCGATCCGGTCAAGAGCCCGACATAGCTTCTTCGAGGGGCACGCACCGGCCCCCTCACAGCACGAAATACCCGGAAGGCTCCATCACGTGAAGATCTCGCGTCTCGGCAGCGCAGCAGCGCTCGCCGCCGTCACCGCCCTCGCCCTCTCCTCCTGCGCCGCCAACGAGGCGCCCGCCGAGGGAGGCGACCCGTCGGCGTCCACCCTCGAGGGGACGATCAACGGCATCGGCGCTTCGTCGCAGGGCTCCGCGCAGGAGGCGTGGATCGCCGGCTTCCAGACCGACAACACGGGCGTCAACATCAACTACTCCCCCGACGGCTCCGGCGCCGGACGCGAGGCCTTCATGGCCGGCGGCCAGAACGCCAACTTCGCCGGCTCCGACCGCGCCCTGAAGACGGAGGAGCTCGAGGGCACCTTCGGCCAGTGCGCCGACGGCACCAAGCCGATCGACCTCCCCGCCTACATCTCGCCCATCGCGATGATCTTCCAGATCGACGGCGTCGACGAGCTGAACCTCGACCCGGCCACCGCCGCGGGCATCTTCAAGGGCACCATCACGAAGTGGAACGACCCGGCCATCGTCGCGCTCAACCCCGACGCCACGATGCCCGACGCGGCCATCACGGCCGTGCACCGCTCGGACGACTCGGGCACCACCGAGAACTTCGCGAAGTACCTCAACACCACCGCCGAGAGCGTCTGGGACGCCGAGCCCGCGGGCGTCTGGCCCTACGAGGGCGGCGAGGCGGCCCAGGGCACGTCCGGCGTCGTCGACGCCGTCACCGGCGGCACCAACATCATCGGCTACGCGGACGCCTCGCGCGCCGGCGCGCTCGGCACCGCGAAGATCAAGGTCGGCGACGAGTTCGTCGGCTTCTCCCCGGAGGCCGCCGCGGCCGTCGTCGAGGCATCCCCCGAGGCCGAGGGCCGCGAGGAGAACGACGTCGTCTTCGACCTCGACTACAGCACCACCGAGGCGGGCGTCTACCCGATCGTCCTCGTGAGCTACCTCATCGCCTGCCAGGAGTACAAGGACCCGGCCGTCGGCGAGCTCGTCAAGGCGTACCTCGGCTACGTGACCGGCACCGACGGCCAGTCGGTCGCCGCGGAGAAGGCCGGCGCCGCACCGCTGTCCGAGACCGTCGCCGCGCAGGTCAAGACCGCCGTCGAGTCCATCAAGTAGGACCCTCCGCCCGCCCCCTGACCCGCTCACCCGGGTCAGGGGGCGCTCCCACGGGCGGCCCGCCGCCCCCTGCCCCGCCATCTCGACCGTAGGGAACCCGACCCATGACGACCGCCGCCCCGCAGCCTCCCCAGGCTCCCGAGTCCGATCGGCCGCGCGACGCCGCCGTCCCCCGCAGCAGCCAGGGCGTGAAGGCCAAGGCCCGCCTCGCCGACCGCGTGTTCTCGGGGCTCGCCTCCGGGTCCGGCACGCTCATCCTGGTGATCCTCGCGGCCGTCGCGCTGTTCCTCATCGTCCAGAGCCTCCCGGCCCTCACCGCGCCGCCGGCCGAGGTCTCCGGCGGCGCCGGCTTCTGGGGCTACGTCGGCCCGCTGCTCTTCGGCACCGTCTACGCCGCCGCGCTCGCGATGATCATGGCCGTGCCCGTCGCCGTGGGCATCGCGCTCTTCATCTCGCACTACGCGCCCCGCCGGCTCGCGCAGGGCCTCGGCTACATCATCGACCTGCTGGCCGCGGTGCCCTCCGTCGTGTTCGGGCTCTGGGGCATCACGGTCCTCGCCAAGTTCCTGCAGCCGTTCTACGCGTTCCTGACGGACGCCTTCGGCTGGTTCCCGCTGTTCGCGGGGCCGGTCTCCGGCACCGGCCGGACCATCTTCACGGTCGCCGTCGTGCTCGCCGTCATGATCCTGCCGATCGTCACCGCGCTCTGCCGCGAGGTCTTCCTGCAGACCCCGAAGCTGCACGAGGAGGCCGCGCTCGCCCTGGGCGCGACGCGCTGGGAGATGATCCAGACCGCCGTGCTCCCGTTCGGCCGCCCCGGCATCATCTCGGCCTCCATGCTCGGCCTCGGCCGCGCGCTCGGCGAGACGATGGCCGTCGCCATCGTGCTCTCCCCGGCCGCCGTCGTGAACTTCGCGTGGTTCCAGTCGACGAACTCCAACACCGTCGCCGCGAACATCGCGCTGAGCTTCCCCGAGGCGTACGGCCTCAAGATCAACGAGCTGATCGCCTCCGGCCTCATGCTCTTCATCATCACGCTGGCCGTGAACATGCTGGCCCGCTACATCATCAGCCGCCGCAAGGCCTTCTCCGGAGCGAACTAATGGCGACGACAGCCCCCTCCCGTACGCGTCCCGTCGCGAGCGCGCTCCCCAACTCGCTCACCGCGGGCAAGCTGCACCGCTTCACGGCCCCCGCGATCTTCCTCGTGTCCTGGCTCGTGGTGGCCGCCGTGTTCCTGGTGCTCGTCCTCTCGGGCGCCGCCGAGCAGTTCAACCTCGTGGGCACCGCCGTGTTCGGCACCCTCCTGTTCGGCGTCGCGCTCTTCTGCATCTCGCTGGCGGTGGAGGGCGAGCGGAAGGCCAAGGACCGGGTCATCACGATCCTCGTGACCGTCGCCTTCGTGCTCGCGCTCATCCCGCTGGTCTCGCTCGTCGTCACCGCCGTCACGAACGGCTCCGGCCGCTTCGACCCGATGTTCTTCAACTCCAGCCTCCGCAACGTCGTGGGCGCGGGCGGCGGCGGTCTCCACGCGATCATGGGCACCCTGATCATCACGGCCATCGCCGCGGTCATCTCCATCCCCGTGGGGCTCATGACGGCCATCTACCTGGTCGAGTACGGCCGCGGGCGCCTCGCGCGGGCCATCACCTTCTTCGTGGACGTCATGACGGGCATCCCGTCCATCGTGGCGGGCCTCTTCGCCTACGCGCTGCTCGTGCTCTTCCTCGGGCCGGGCGTGCGGATGGGCTTCGGCGGCGCGCTGGCGCTGTCGGTGCTGATGATCCCCGTGGTCGTGCGCAGCGCCGAGGAGATGCTGAAGCTGGTGCCCAACGAGCTCCGCGAGGCGTCCTACGCGCTCGGCGTGCCGAAGTGGCTGACGGTCGTCAAGATCGTGCTGCCCACGTCCCTCGCCGGCATCGTGACGGGCGTCATGCTCGCCATCGCCCGCGTCATCGGAGAGACCGCGCCGCTGCTCATCGTCGCCGGCTTCACCCAGGGCATGAACTACAACCCCTTCAAGGACCAGATGATGACCCTGCCGGTCTTCGTCTTCCGGCAGTACGCCGACCAGGGCGCCGACGCGGCCGCCTACGTCGAGCGGGCATGGACGGGCGCGCTGGTGCTCATCCTCATCGTGATGGCGCTGAACATCGTCGCCCGCATGATCGCCCGCGTCTTCGCCCCCAAGCTCGGCCGCTAGCGCCCGCTCCCCCGGCCACGAACCCGAACAGAGGAACCCCTTGTCCAAGAGCATCGAAGTCAACGACCTGAACGTCTACTACGGGAAGTTCAAGGCCGTCGAGGACGTCAACCTGCGCATCGAGCCGCGCACCGTCACCGCCTTCATCGGCCCGTCCGGCTGCGGCAAGTCCACCTTCCTCCGCACGCTGAACCGCATGCACGAGGTGATCCCCGGGGCGTACGTGGAGGGCGAGGTGCTGGTCGACGGCAACGACCTCTACGGCCCCGGAGTCGACCCGGTGCTCGTGCGCCGCCAGGTCGGCATGGTGTTCCAGCGGCCGAACCCGTTCCCCACCATGTCGATCCGCGACAACGTGCTCGCCGGCGTGAAGCTCAACAACCGCAAGATCTCGAAGTCGGACGCCGACGCCCTCGTGGAGCAGTCGCTCATGGGCGCGAACCTCTGGAACGAGGTCAAGGACCGCCTGGCGCTCCCCGGCTCCGGCCTCTCCGGCGGGCAGCAGCAGCGCCTCTGCATCGCGCGCGCCATCGCCGTCCAGCCGGATGTGGTGCTGATGGACGAGCCCTGCTCGGCGCTCGACCCCATCTCGACGCTCGCCATCGAGGACCTCATCGAGGAGCTCAAGGCGCAGTACACGATCGTCATCGTGACCCACAACATGCAGCAGGCCAGCCGCGTCTCGGACCGCACCGCGTTCTTCAACATCGCGGGCACGGGCAAGCCGGGCAAGCTCATCGAGTACGACGACACCAACACGATCTTCTCCAAGCCCAGCGTGCAGGCCACCGAGGACTACGTCTCCGGCCGCTTCGGCTGATCCGCCGACCGCATGACGACGGCCCCGCATCCTCCAGGAGGATGCGGGGCCGTCGTCATGCGCGGGCCGCGCGTCAGGTGCTCGTGACCGCCACGATGGGTTCGGTCGTGGGCAGCTCGGATCCGCCCTCGGGCTCGACCGTGATGGCCACCGTGTCGCCCGGGGTGTACCGGCCCTCGAGGACCGCCTGACCGGCGCCGCCCTCCTCGGGCAGCACTCCCGCCGAGACGGGACCCGACGCGCCGACGTACCAGAGCTGGTGGACGCGGCCCTCGGGCAGCGGGGCGGCGTCGTCGAGCTCGATCGCGGTCCGCCCCTCGGCAGCCGAGAAGTAGACCGTGGCGGTGCCGCCGCCCATGACGTCGCGCGTGTCGACCACGACGTCGGATGCCGTGGTCACCCGGTCGAACGCGGACGCGACGGGCGCCTGCGACGAACCGGGACCGCCGAGGCCCGTGCCCACGACCACGCCGCCGATCACGAGGACCACGGCCGCGGCGGCGACGCCGATGAGGGCGCCGGGCTTGCGGAACCAGCGCTGGGAGGCGCGGGACGACGCGGAGCCGAGCCGCTCGCGCGGAGCGGACGACGTCGACGCGGACGGCGCCGTCGGGATCGCTGCCGGTCGGAGCTCGGTGACGGGCGCGGGAGCCCGCTCCTCGCTCGGCCCGACCGCCGGCGCCCCGAGGGGCGGCAGCTGCGGCGTCGCGTCGAGCATGGCCATGAGGTCGGACTTGAGACGCGGGGAGGGCTCCACCGGCTCGGTGGTCCAGGCGAGGTCGGCCGCGGTCTCCCGCAGCTCGTCGACCTCGGCGCGCAACGCGGGATCGCGCTCGAGGAGCGCCTCGAAGGCGGCCGCCTCGTCGGCGTCCACCGCGCCGAGCGCGTAGGCGGCCGTCAGGTCGCGGAGGTCGTCGTCGGTCATGACGCCACCCCCATCTCATCGCGCAGGCGGATCATGCCGTCGCGCAGCCGGGTCTTCACGGTGCCGATGGGGACGTCGAGCATGGACGCGACCTCGCTGTGGCTGTAGCCGCCGTAGTACGCGAGGGAGACGGCCTGGCGCTGGATCTCTGTGAGCTTCGTCATCGCCTTCTTCACCCTCTCGTGCTCGATGCTGATCTCGACGGTCTCGGAGACCTGGTCGTAGCCGTTCTCGTGGTCGCGGATGCCGATGCGGACATCACGATCGCGGCTCGACTGGGAGGCGCGCACGCGGTCGACCGCTCGGCGGTGGGCCATGGTGAGGACCCACGTGGTCGCTGCGCCCTTGGACGGGTCGAAGCGGGAAGCGGACTGCCAGATCTCGAGGAAGATCTCCTGCGTGACCTCCTCCGACTGCGCGTGGTCGACGAGCAGGCGTCGGACGAGTCCGAGGACGCGGGGGGCGAGCTGGTCGTAGAGCTCCGAGAAGGCGCGCCGGTCGCCGAGGGCGACACGGCCGAGGAGGGACTCCTTCGACTCGGGGTCCGCCGACCCTGGCAGGTCGGGACGCTCGATCGATGAAGGCACGAGCCCCAGCATCCCAGACCCGCCTGCGTTCCGCATGCAGGCAGGGCGGGGCCCGGCGAGCTGAGGTGGATCTGCGGGGAGGACATGTGCTTCTTCCGGTCGGGGTTCGAGTGGTGCGGAGTCGGGTGCGCGGGCGGTGCGTGACACCGCATCGGCCGGATCCCGCGGCGCGAGACATCTGGGATGGCCGGGCGGCCTGCCGCGCGGGCAGGACCCGGCCGATGCGGGTCGCACCCTCGCGGGTGACGTGTGCGAGGCGGGTGAACGCCTCACGATGACTCTTCGGCGCGGAGTGCGTCACGGTTTGGTCACAGGCCGCGGGGATCAGACCGGCCGTCGGATGCTCGGCCGCTCGCGTGGGGGCCGTCCTCCAGGAGGAGGGGAAGGGAGTCAGGAGCCGGGCCGCAGAACGCCTCTCGGCGCGAGGCCGCTCGGAGCGGCGAATATTGGAGCCCGGGGTTACTGCGGCCCGACCTCGTCCACTGTAACCGAGTCCGCGCGGAGTGTCAGCCCGGGGATCCCGCTCACAGCGAACGGCCGGATGCCGTCGCGGGCGGCGGGCCTCAGTCGAGCCGCTCGCTCCTCCAGAGGCGCGCGCACTGGACGAGGTCGGCGGCCATCTGCGAGAGGCGCAGGGCGCGCGTCGTGAGCTCGCCGGCGCGCTCCGGCGAGGCCGTGGCGTCGAGGTCGTCCGCGACGCTCGTGGCGCCGAGGGCGGCGAGGCGGCTGAACGCGCCCGCGCGGTCGAGGGCCACGGCGAAGTCGCCGGTGAAGAGCCCGCGGAGGATGCTGTCGGCGAGCTCCACGATCTCCGCGGGACCGGTCGGCGCGGTGGCGCCCGCGACCACGGGGTCGATCGTGGTGGCGACCTCGGTCCCGCGCTGGTAGAGCAGGCTGATGCCGTCGGGATCCTGGCGGATGAGGGCGCGCATCAGGTAGAGCCGCCACAGCGCGCCCGGCAGGCTCCGGGGGCTCGCGCGCGACCACAGCTCCGCGACCGCGTCGATGCCGTGCTCGTCGGTGTAGGCGATGAGGCGCTCGACCACCGCCGGGTCCGGATCCGCCCGGACGCGCGCCAGCAGCGCCGACGCGGTCTCGTGCGCCACGCGGCTGATCGTGGCGGGGTCCTCGCCGCCGAGCATGCTCTCGAACTTGGACCCGGAGAACTTGGTGGGCTTGTGGTATTCGCCGGACATCCCGGCAAGCGTACGCCGCCCCGGGCGGCTCGGCCCCGGCTCCCGCCCGGGCGGCGGCCGTAGGCTCGGGGCATGAGATTCGTGTACGGCCTCGTGGCCCTGTGGCTCGTCCTCGTGATCCTCGGCTTCGTCGTCAAGGCGCTGGCCTGGCTCGTCGGGGTCGGGGTGTTCCTGGTGGTGGTCACGATCGTCGCGGGCGCGGTGGTCCGCCGCGGGTCATCCCGCGACGTCGACCGGCTCTGAGGACGCCCCCGCCCATCCCGTAGCATCGGAGACCACGGGCCTCTAGCTCAGTTGGTAGAGCAAGGGACTTTTAATCCCTGGGTCGTCGGTTCGAGCCCGACGGGGCCCACCCCCACCTCCGACCCCGGCCGCCTCGACCGGGCGAACCCGTCGTCCGGACCGGTCAGGCGACCGGGACGACCTCCGCGGCCTGCGCCGGCGTCGGAGTCGGAGTGGGCGTCGGGGTCGGGGTCGGCGTCGGAGTGGGCGTCGGCACCACCGGCGGGGTCAGCAGGCGGCCGAAGGCGTCGATGGTGCGGACGCCGGCGTCGGACACGACCTTCTCGAAGGGCGTGTCGGGGTTGTTCGGCAGCGAGGGGCGCTCCACCCGGGTGTCCCGCGCGAACGCGCCCACCACCACGACCTTCTGCGTCGGGTACTTCGAGGGGGTCATGAACATCGTGCCGCGGCCGACCAGCGTGTCGACGGCCCGGCGGGTGCCCTGGTCGACCAGCCCGACGCCGATGCCGTGGGCGCCGAGGTCGCCGCCCGTGACGATGTTGTAGCCCACGACCGTGGCCCCGACTCCCGCGCCGATCTCCATCTGGTAGCCGCCGGGGCCCGAGTTGCCCTCGAGGCGGATCCCGTTGACGCCCAGCTCGGACACCATCGACGAGGTGTTGCTCGTGGGGATCGCGAGGAAGCCGCGCGCGGCCTTGTTGCCGGCGCCGCAGCCGATGATGCGCGTGTTCTCGAAGCGCGCGTTCGTCGGGGCGATGCGGATGCCGCCCGCCACGCAGTTCACGATCTCCGTGTCGCGCATCACGATGTCGATGGCGTTCACCCCGTCGCAGTCGATGCCCCAGGTGCCCGCCGTGATGACCCGCAGCCCCTCGATGACGTTCGCGTACGAGTACTCGTCGTTCGCCGCGGTGAAGTTGGTGCGCGCGAAGTAGACGCCCGCGCCGCCGGTCGCGTTCAGCTCGATGTCGGTGATGCGGCAGTGCAGCAGCGAGCGCAGGTACAGCCCGTGGCGTCCCGTGCGCGTGCCCGAGATGCTGAAGCCGCTCAGCGTGACCGTGGCCTTGTTGTTCGCCGCGGGTCCGGAGTCCGCGCCGATCTTGCCCTGGACCTTGAGCACGTCGCCCGTGGACCCCGCGATCTGGCGGATGGTCGTGACACGGCGCCCGTAGCCCTCGATGGAGATGGCGGGGTAGCCGTACGGTGCACCCGACAGGGGCTGCTTCGGCCAGATCGCGCTGGAGTAGTCGATGCCGGTGGACGAGACGCGGATCTCACCGGGCGGGAGGATCCCCCGGCCGCCGGTCTTCTGCAGCGCGGCGAAGAAGGCGTTCATGGCCTTCGTGTGGTCCGCGGCGGATGGCACGAAGCCGAACTGCTCGGGGTAGTAGACGCGCGACTGGTCGCCGACGACGGCAGCCGAGGCCGGGGTCGCGACGAGCGGCGCGGCGGCGACCGCGGCGCCCGCGGTGGCGCCGACGGCGGCGAGGATCACGGCGCGGCGGTGGAGGAAGG
>NZ_JAVCVL010000049.1:0-15082 GCF_032917815.1 Clavibacter sp. MX14-G9D
GGCGGGCGCACGACCTCCTCGCCGCGGGCCGAGTCGACGGCGACGACGCCGCGCGATCCGGAGGTGACGACGCTGAGCGGCACGCGGGCGGCGAGCGCTCGGGCGGCGCCCACGGCGGAGTCGGCGCCCGTGTACGCGACGGCCTCGAGCTCGTTCGGCAGGAAGGCGTGGCACTCGTCGAGCTGGTCGAGGATGGCGGGGTCCCAGCGCTCGGACGGGTCCCAGCCGACGTCCGCGTAGACGTCGGTGCCCGCGGCGGCGGCGCGGCCGATCCAGGAGCTGCGGTGCGGGTCCAGGTGCACGAGCGCCGCGGCGGCCGCGGGCACGTCGCCCGGGATCAGCTCGTCGGAGCCGAGCGGGCACGGGACGCCGCCCGTGACGAGGGCCCGGTCGTCGTCGTAGCCGAGGGAGGCCGTGACGGGCAGCGCCCAGTCGTCGAGGGTCACGAGGTGGTCGAGCGCGACGCCCTCGGCGGCGAGCGCGCCGCGGACCAGGTGGGAGAACGGATCGCGGCCGACGGCGGCGGCGATGGCGGTCGGCACGCCGAGGCGGGCGCCGGCGAGGGCGAAGTTGGCGATGCCGCCGGGGCCGTGGCCGAACGACGACGTCCAGATCTCGTGGCCGGGCCGCGGGCCGCCCGGCAGCTCGCCGAACACGACGTCCGCGAACAGCTGGCCCACGACCAGCAGGCCGGCGGACCGCTCGGGGCGGGGTGCTGCGGACACTCGGGACCTCTGCTTCGTCGGGTGGCGCCGTGCGGGACGGCGAGCGGTGGGGGTCCGCCGACGGCGACGCTGCCGGCGGGACCGGGTCGGCGGGAGCCGTCGACCGGTAGTGACGTTTCTAGCCCATGTGAGCACATGGATGGAAGACTTTGATTATTACAAGATTGTTTCTGCTCGATCTTGCGCGCTAATGTTCAGTCCATGAGAGACGCCCGAGAGTTCGTGATCCTCGACCGGCTGCGCGCCACCCGCAGCGCGACGGTCGCCGAGCTGGCCGAGGCCGCCGGCACGAGCGACGCGACCATCCGCCGCGACCTGGCGCGCCTCGATGAGCAGGGGGCGCTCCGGCGCACCCACGGCGGCGCCGTGCTCGTGGAGGCCGACGCGCCCTTCGCCGAGGTCGAGCAGGTGAACCGCGAGGCCAAGCAGCGCATCGCCCGTGCCGCCGCGGCCCAGGTGCAGGACGGCCAGTCGGTCGTGCTCGACATCGGCACGACGACGCTGCACCTCGCCGAGCAGCTGCGCGGACGCCCGCTCACGGTGATCACGGCGAGCATCGCCGCGTTCGACGTGCTGCGCGACGACCGGGCCGTGCGGCTCATCCTGCTGCCGGGCGACTGGGATCCGGTCTACCGCTCGGTCTCCGGCCCGCTCACGGCCGAGAGCCTCCGGATGCTGCACGCCGACCACGCCTTCGTGGGCGTGAGCGGCATCGCCGACAACGGCGATCTGCGCGACACGACGATGGCCCAGGTGCCCATCAAGCGCGCGATGGCGGAGGTGAGCGACCGGGTGACGGTGCTCGCCGACTCCTCCAAGTTCCCGGGCACCGGCGCCGGCCGTGTCGCCCCCACCGCGTCTCTGACGCAGCTGATCACCGAGGCCGCCCCGCACGCGCGGGTGTCGCAGGGCCTCGCGGACAAGGGAGTATCGGTGACCGTCGCATGAGGCTGACCATCCTGGGCGGGGGCGGCTTCCGCGTCCCGCTCGTCTACTCGGCGCTGCTGCGCGACCACGAGGCCGGGCGCGTCTCGCACGTGGCCCTCTACGACACCGACGAGGTGCGCCTCACGGCCGTCGCGCGCGTGCTCGCCGAGCAGGCCGCGGCGTACGCCGACGCCCCCGTCGTCACGCTGCACACGGACCTCGACGAGGCGCTCGCGGGCGCCGCGTTCGTGTTCTCGGCCATCCGCGTGGGCGGCATGGCCGGGCGCTCGTGCGACGAGCGGCTCGGCATGGCGCACGGCGTCATCGGGCAGGAGACCGTCGGCTACGGCGGCATCTCCTACGCGCTCCGGACGCTGCCGGTGGTCATGGACCTCGCCGAGCGGATCCGCGTGCAGGCCCCCGACGCGTGGGTCATCAACTTCACGAACCCGGCGGGCGTCGTCACCGAGGCCATGTCGCGCGTGCTCGGCGACCGCGTCATCGGCATCTGCGACTCCCCCATCGGACTCGCCCGCCGCGTGCTCGGCGCGCTCGGGGTGACGGGCGACGACGTGGTCATCGACTACGCGGGCCTCAACCACCTCGGCTGGCTGCGCGGGCTCCGGGTCGACGGCCGCGACGTGCTGCCGGACCTCATGGCCCGGCCCGACCTCATCGGCGCCTTCGAGGAGGGCCGGCTGTTCGGCGCCGAGTGGGTCACCGAGCTCGGCGCGGTGCCCAACGAGTACCTGCACTACTACTACTTCCGGCGCGAGGTGCGGCACGCCGACCAGCTCGCCGCGCAGACCCGCGGCGCCTTCCTCGTGGAGCAGCAGGGCCGGTTCTACGCGCAGCTGGAGCACCGGCACGACGTGTCCGCGCTGGCGCTCTGGGAGCGCACGCGCCTGGACCGCGAGACCACGTACATGGCCACCAACCGCCAGTCGGCCGGCATGGGCGACCGCGACGAGGACGACCTCGTCTCCGGCGGCTACGAGGACGTCGCGATCGCGCTCATGCGCGGCATCGCGTACGACCAGAGCGCCCGGCTCATCCTCAACGTGCGGAACCGCGGCACCCTCGCGGCCCTCGACGCGGACGCCGTCGTCGAGGTGCCGTGCGTGGTCGACGCCTCGGGCGCGCACCCGGTGGCCGGCACGGAGCTGCCCGACTTCGGGGTGGGCCTCGTGACGAACGCCAAGTACGTCGAGCGGCAGACGATCGAGGCCGGGCTCGGCGGATCCCGCGCCGCGGCCGTCCGCGCCCTCGCCCACCACCCGCTCGTCGACTCCGTGACGGTCGCGCGCTCGCTCCTCGAGGACGCGATGCACGCCTTCCCGGCGCTCTCCTACCTCCGCTGACGCGCCGGCCCCACCTGCCGCGGCCACCCGCCCGCCTGCCTCCCGACCTCCCGAAGGACCCCCATGCACCAGAACCAGAAGCTCGTCCAGGAGCGGATCCTCCGCGCGCTCGACGAGCGGATCACCCCCGCCGTGTACTCCGCGAAGACGCCCGTGACCCTCCGCGCGTGGATGGCGCCCGACGAGCCCGTCCCCGTCGCGGAGGCCATGCGGCAGGAGTACGCGCCGTTCGAGCTCGGCCAGCCGTGGGGCCGTGCGTGGTCCACGTGGTGGTTCGAGGTGACGGGCGAGGTGCCCGCCGAGTGGGCCGGCCGCACGGTGGAGCTCCTCATCGACCCGGGCTTCATCGGCGACTGGCCGGGCAACCAGGCCGAGTGCCTCGTGCACACCATGGACGGCGTGCCGGTCAAGGGCATCCACCCGCGCAACACCTACGTGCGCCTCGCCGACGAGGCCGCGGGGGGAGAGCAGGTGCGCTTCCTGGTGGAGGCCGCGGGCAACCCGGACATCCTCGTCAACGAGTTCGTGCCCACGCCGTACGGCGACAAGGCGACGGCCCCGGTCGAGCCCATCTACCGCTTCCGCCAGGCGGAGCTCGCGGTGTTCGAGCCCGAGGTGTGGGCGCTCCGCTTCGACGTGGAGGTGCTCTACCAGCTGCTGATGGAGCTGCCCGAGACCGAGCCCCGCCGCCACGAGGTGCTGCGCGCCGTCGAGCGCGCGCTCGACGTGCTCGCGATGGACGACATCGTCGGCACCGCGGCCGCCGCGCGCGCCGAGCTCGCCGAGGTGCTGTCGCGCCCCGCCGTCCCGAGCGCCCACACGCTGAGCGGCGTCGGCCACGCCCACATCGACAGCGCCTGGCTCTGGCCCATCCGCGAGACGAAGCGGAAGACCGCGCGCACCTTCTCCAACGTGCTGAAGCTCGCCGAGCAGTACCCCGACTTCCGCTTCGCGTGCTCGCAGGCGCAGCAGTACGTGTGGGTGAAGGAGAACTACCCGACGGTCTTCGCGGGCATCCAGCAGGCCATCGCGGACGGCACCTGGTACCCGGTCGGGTCCATGTGGATCGAGCCCGACGGCAACCTGCCGGGCGGCGAGGCGATGATCCGGCAGCTCACCCACGGCATGCGCTTCTTCCAGGAGGAGCTCGGCGTCGAGACGCACGGCGTGTGGCTGCCCGACTCGTTCGGCTACACGGCGTCGTTCCCGCAGATCGCGAAGCTCGCGGGCCTCGACTGGTTCCTCACGCAGAAGCTCTCCTGGAACCAGACGAACACGTTCCCGCACCACACCTTCTACTGGGAGGGCATCGACGGGTCGCGGATCTTCACGCACTTCCCGCCCATCGACACCTACAACTCCACCCTCGAGGCCGAGGAGACGCACCACGCGGTGCGGCAGTTCCGCGAGAAGGGCCGGGCCACGATGTCGCTCGCTCCCTTCGGCTACGGCGACGGCGGCGGCGGCCCCACCCGCGAGATGATGGAGCGCCAGCGCCGCACGGCCGACCTCGAGGGCTCGCCGAAGGTCATCGTCGAGCATCCGGACGACTTCTTCCGCAAGGCCGAAGCCGAGTACCCGGACGCGCCCGTCTGGGTCGGCGAGCTGTACCTGGAGCTCCACCGCGGCACCTCCACCAGCCACGCCCGCGAGAAGCGCGGCAACCGGCAGGCCGAGCACCGCCTCCGCGAGGCCGAGCTGTGGTGGACCATCGCCGCGGTGCGCACGGGCGCCGACTACCCGTACGCGGAGCTCGACCGGCTGTGGAAGCAGACGCTGCTGCAGCAGTTCCACGACATCCTCCCCGGCTCCTCCATCGCGTGGGTGCACCGCGAGAACGAGGAGGACTACGTCCGCAGCCTCGCCGAGCTCGACGCGCTCGTCGCCGACGCCATCGCGCGCGTCACCGCCCGGGCCGTGGCGGACGGCGAGGGCGACGGCTCCGGCGCGTTCGCGGTGAACTCCACCGGGCATGCGCGCACGGCGCTCGTCGAGGCCCCCGACGGATCCGCGCTCGCGCTCGTCGCGGTGCCCGGCAGCGGCATCGCGCCGCTCGTCGCCGTGGAGCCCGCCTCCCCCGTCACGACGACCCGCGACGCCGCGGGCACGGTGCTCGACAACGGCCTGCTCCGCGTCACGCTCGACGCCCGCGGGCTCATTACGTCGATCCTCGACCTGCGTCACGCCGACCGCGAGCTCGTGCCCGCCGGCCGCACCGCGAACCTGCTGCAGCTGCACGAGGACATCCCCACCGCGTGGGACGCGTGGGACGTCGACGCCCACTACCGCGCCAGCCGCACCGACCTCGTCGAGGCCGCGTCGGTCGAGCTCGTCGAGGACTCGCCGCTCCGCGCGGTCGTGGAGGTGGTCCGGCAGTTCGGGCGCTCCCGCGTCGTCCAGCGGGTCGCGCTGCACGCCGACGACGCGCGCATCCACGCCATGGCCGACCTCGACTGGCTCGAGGACGAGAAGCTCCTCAAGGTCACGTTCCCGCTGACGATCCACGCGCAGCACCACAGCGCCGAGATCCAGTTCGGGCACGTCCGCCGCCCCACCCACACGAACACCTCGTGGGACGAGGCGCGCTTCGAGGTGATGGCGCACCGGTACCTGCACGTGGAGGAGCCGGGCTACGGCGTCGCGCTCACCAACGCCGGCAGCTACGGGCACGACGTGACGCGCACGGTCGGCGCCTCGGGCGAGGTCGAGACCGAGATGCGCATCAGCCTGGTCCGCGCGGCGCGCTCCCCCGACCCGACGCAGGACATCGGCCACCACCGCTTCGAGTACGCGCTCGTGCCCGGCGTGGGCATCGAGGGCGCCGCGGACGCGGGGCTCGAGCAGAACCTGCCCGTGCGCGTGGTGCACCCGGGCGACGCCACCGCGGCACCGGCCGGCACCGCGCCCGCGTCGGCCGTCGCGCCCGCGTCCGCGTCCGCCGGTGCCGTCCCGTCCTCGCTGCCGACCGCGTCGGGGCTCGTCTCCGTGCACGGCGGCACGGTGCGGATCGAGGCGCTGAAGCTCGCCGACGACGGGTCCGGCGACGTCATCGTGCGGCTCTACGAGTCCACCGGCGCGCGCGCCGTCACGCGCCTCGAGGCGCACCTCGACGCCGACCGCCTCACGGAGGTCGACGTGCTGGAGCGCCCCCTCGGCGAGGGCTTCCCGCGCTCGATCGCGTTCGAGCCGGACGCGGACGCCGCCGGGGTGCGCATCGCGCTGCGGCCGTTCCAGGTGGTCACCGTGCGGATCCACCGGGGCTGATCCGCGACCGCGGACGACGACACGAGGGCGCGCCCTGGCTCCGGCCGGGTCGCGCCCTCGTCGGTCGTGCGGGTCGCGCGCCGCGAGTCGGACGGCGCGGATCGGACGCCGCTAGTTGAGCGCCCGGCCGCCGGTCGTCAGCGGCTCGACGGAGCTGGGGGTCGCCGCGAGCGCCAGGCCCGACAGCCCGATGCCGAAGAAGAGGAAGTCGTCGACGATCGTGAAGCCGGTGGGCGTGAGGCCGCCGAGCTCGTTGTCGACGATGCTGAGCACGCCCATCAGCGTGAAGAGGCCGCCGAATGCCGCCAGCGTCGCGCGGATCGGCAGGGGGCGGAGCTGGCGGGTGCCCGCGAACAGCAGCACGCCCGCGCTCAGGAGGTAGAGGACGTCGACGAAGAGGTCGACGTTGAGGATCCCGAGGAGGTGCGACCCCTCGATGAACAGCCCCACGAACCCGTGGCCGCCGAGCACCGCCGCGACCATCACCATCCACGCCTTGCCCATGGCACGCATCCCCTCGACCGCTCGCGGGCCCGTCGCTCGACGGGCTCCATGTCCCACCGAACCGGGGACCGCGAGGAGCGCCAAGGTGCAGTCGCGGGACTCCCAGCTGACGTTGAGGTGACGCCTCCGGGCGCCCCGCCGGACGCCACCTGGGCATCCGGCATCGGCCCACACACTGCGCGTTCCCGGGCGTAGCGTCCCACGCACGGGACATCCGGCCGACCCGCGGGCCGGCCCATCGACGACGACTAGGAGAACGACGATGTCAGAACGCAACACGGTGATCCGGAGCATGCACGACCTCGGCCTCGCGGCCTGGTTCGGCGGTTCCCTCATGGGCGCGGTCGGCCTGAACGGCGCTGCGGCCGCGGCGAAGCAGCCGCAGGAGCGGCTCCGCCTCTCCTCGATCGGCTGGGCGAAGTGGGCGCCGGTGCAGCTCGGCGCGCTCGCCACGCACGCCATCGGCGGCCTCGGCCTCATCTACGCCAACAAGGGCCGCCTCGCGGGCCAGGGCGAGGCGCGCAGCAACACGAACGTGAAGGCCGTGCTCACCATCGCGGCCGCCGGCACGACGCTCTACTCGGCGCTCGTCGGCGCGAAGATGGCGAAGCACTCGGACGAGGCCCCCGCGGGCACCACCGAGCCCGGCGCCGGCGTCTCGAAGGAGCTCGAGGCGGCGCAGCGGAAGCAGAAGGCGCTGCAGTGGATCATCCCCGCGGCGACCGCCGTGCTCGTCGTGCTCGCCGCCCAGCAGGGCGAGCAGCAGCGTCCGGTCGCCGGCTGGATCGACCGCTTCAAGGGCTGACGCCCGGCGCGGACACGGATCCGCGGTGCGACGACGACGGCGGGGTGCCCTGGGCGCGCCGCCGTCGTCGTCGTCCGGGTGGCCCGGATCGTCCGAGCAGGCCGGACCAGGGCGGCCCGGAGCGGATCCGTCCGGATCAGACCCGGCCGGAGCCCCGCTGCCGGAACGCGGACGCCGCAGGGCCCGACAGCTCGTCGGGTCCGACCGGGCGCCCGGACACGGCGAGCAGGAGCGCCAGGGCCGTGCCGCGCAGCTCCGGGCCCGTGCCGGAGACGAGGTCGGCGTCGAGGGCGACCACGCGGAAGCCGGCCGCGAGCTGCCGACCGCCGCCCATCGCGACGGAGGTGCGGAGCTGGTGCCGGAGCGCCGGGAGGACGGCCTCGACGGGGTACTCGCGCACGAGCCCGAGCGGTCGCCGCACGTCCTCCCCGTGGACGACCGCCTCGACGAGCCGGGTCGCCGGTGCCGCCGGCGGCGTCCGCGTCTCCGTGACGATCCGCGCGAACGCGGCCAGCGTCTGCGCGGGGTCCGCCCGCCGCTCGCGCGCGACGCCTGCCGCGTTGTCGCGGTCGAAGTCGAGTCGCGCCACCACCATCCGCCGGGCGAAGCCCCACCGGGTCGTCCGCGCGGAGTCGATCAGGTGCGCGACGACGTCATGGACGTCCCACCCCGGGCACGGGGACGGCCGCGACCACAGGTCCGGAGGCACCCCCGCGAGGTCCCGGTGCAGGGCGCGCCGCTCGTCGTGCACCGCCGGCCACACCGACATCCGCTCCCCAGAGGCCATGGGCCCACTGAAGCACGCGGGAGCGCGGGGCGCACGCCCCCGTCGGCGCGGGCTCCGCGACCTCCGTCGCAGGCCGGCACCGCCCCTGCCGTCCGCTTCGACCACGTGCTCCGTGGTTGCATCGGAGGATGACCCCACGCGAGGATCCCGAGGACGGCCGCACGCTGACGCTGACGATCGGTCCCGACGAGCTCGTGATACGCCACAAGTACGAGGTCGCCAGCATCGTCAACGACGTCATGGTCGCCGTCTGGTTCGTGGTCGGGAGCGTCCTGTTCCTCTCCGAGTCCACCACCACGGCGGGTACCTGGCTGTTCCTCGCCGGCAGCGTCCAGCTGCTGGTCCGTCCGCTCATCCGCCTCCGACGCCGGGTGCACCTCACCCGCATCGGGGACGGGGCGCCGGGGGACACGGGGCGCGACTACTGACGACCGACGACTGCCGGGACCCGGCCGGTCCGATCCGCCGCCGCCGGCACCGGCACCGGCATGCCGTCGCGTGACACGGCCGCGATGGCTGCCGTGCTGCGGCGGAACGGCCGGCCGCCGGGCGACCGGCCGTCCGCGTCCGCTCAGCCCCGGCCGGCCTCGTCGACGTCGCCCGTCGTCGGAGCGCCCGCGGTCCCCGAGGCGGGATCGGACGCGGCCGCGTCGCCCACGACGGCGGCGTCCGCCGCCCTCGGGCGTCGCCGCAGTGCCTCCCACGGGCGGGCGATGCCCCGGGGCCGGCGCTCGGCCGGGACGTCCACCTCGAGCCCGTAGTAGGCGCCCACGCGCTCGAGCAGCACGTCGCGCTCCGCCTTGTCGTAGGCGCGGCGCTCCCGGGTGAAGGCGATGGCGGTCGACCAGCACGTCAGCAGCAGGACCACGCTGAACGGGAGGGCCGTCGTGATCGCGGCGGTCTTCAGGGCGTCGAGGCCGCCGGTGAGCAGGAGCGCGACGGCGAGGAGGGCCGTCAGGATCGCGAAGAACACCCGCAGCCAGTTCTTCGGCTCGATGTCGCCGCCGGACGCGATCATCGCCATGACGAGCGAGCCGGAGTCGGACGACGTGACGAAGAACACGCCGATGAGGAGGATCGCGCCGAAGGTGAGGACGGTGCCCGCGGGGAGGCCGCCGAGGAGCGTGAACAGCGAGCCCTCGATGTCGACGCTGCCGTCGGCGCCGATGAGCCCGCCGGCGCCGTCGGTCTGCTGGTGGATGGCGGCGCCGCCGAGCACGGCGAACCACAGGAAGGTGAGCGCCGTCGGGACCAGCAGCACGCCGGAGACGAACTGGCGCACCGTGCGGCCCTTCGAGATGCGGGCGATGAAGATGCCGACGAAGGGGGCCCACGACATCCACCAGCCCCAGTAGAACGTGGTCCACGAGCCCTGCCAGGCCTCGCCCGCCGCGCCCTGCTGCGCCGTGACGTTGAAGGACAGCCCGACGACGTTCTGCAGGTACGCGCCGATGGACTGCACGAAGTCGCGGAGGAGGAACTGCGTCGGCCCGACGATGAGCACGAACAGGAGCAGCGCCGCCGCGAGCACGAGGTTGAAGTTCGACAGGATCTTCATGCCCTTCGTCACGCCGGTGACGAGCGAGAAGATCGTCACCGCGGTGATGACGCCGATGATCGCGATCTGGCTGACGGCGCTGCTCTCGGCGAGCCCGGCGCTCTCGAGCCCCGCGCCGATCTGGATCACGCCCAGCCCGAGGGAGGTGGCGACGCCGAACAGCGTGCCCACGAGGGCGAGGACGTCGATGAGGTTCCCCCACCCGCCGCGGACGCGGTCGCCGAGCAGCGGCTCGAGGGCCCAGCGGATCGACACGGGCCGCCCGCGTCGGTGGATGGCGTAGGCGAGCGCGAGCCCGAGGACGACGTAGATCGCCCACGCGTGCAGGCCCCAGTGCAGGAACGTCTGCGTCATCGCCTGCTGCGCGAGCTGGCTCTCGGTCCCGCTGACGCCCGGGCGGGGCGAGGCGAAGTGGCTGAGGGGCTCCGAGACGCCGTAGAACACGAGCCCGATGCCCATCCCCGCGGCGAAGAGCAGCGAGAACCACGACCCCGTGGAGAACTCGGGCTCGTCGGTGTCCTTGCCGAGCTTGATGCGCCCGAAGCGGCTGAAGCCCACGAAGATCGAGAAGCCGATGAAGAAGGCGGCGGCCAGCACGTAGTACCAGCTGAAGTTGTTGACGATGCCGCTCTGGAGGGTCGAGAACATCGACTCGGCGGCGCTCGGCGCGATCAGGGTGAAGGCCACGAAGGTCAGCACGATCCCCGCCGCGGGCCAGAAGACCCACCTTTTGACGCGCGGTGCGGTGCTCGGCGACGCGCTCGCCTCGACGCGGGTCGCGCGGTCGGTGGACGGGGTGGGATCGGGGCCGGTCATGCTCCCATGGTGCCCGCCGGCCGGTCCCGGCCGCGAATCCCGGCCGCGAATCCCGGCCGCGAATCCCGGCTGCGAATCCCGGCCGCGGATCCGGCGCGCATCCGGCCCGGCCGGGGCGCACGGGGACGGCGACGGCGGGGCGCCCGAGGGCACCCCGCCGTGGTCGTGCCGCGTCCGGCTCCTAGTCGGCGTCGACGACGATGACCGTCACGACCGGCGTGCGGCGGTGGCGGCGCTGGAGCCAGCGGAGCAGGCCCTCGGAGATGGCGCGCTCGGCGGCGGGGCCGTCGAGCTTGCGCTTCGCGGTCGCGTTGCGGAGCGCCGCGGCGATCGCGGCCTCGGCCTCGGGGATCCAGCCGGCGTGCTCCACGAAGCCGCGCGTGATGAGCTCGGCCGGGTGGATGAGCTTCTGTTCGTCCTCGTCGAAGATGCCGAGCACCGTGATGTGGCCCTCGGCCGCCAGCGTGCGGCGCTCCTCCAGGGCCTCCTCGGTGGCGACGCCGATGGTCATGCCGTCGACGAACACGTACGGCGCGGGCACGCGGCCGGAGATGGCGGCGCGGCCGTTGACGAGGTCGACGCTCACGCCGTCCTCGATGATGTGCACGTTGTCCTTCTTCACGCCGGTGCTCTCCGCGAGGGCGCCGTTGGCGACGAGGTGGCGCCACTCGCCGTGCACGGGGAGGACGTTGCGGGGCTTGACGATGTTGTAGCAGTACACGAGCTCGCCGGCGCTGGCGTGGCCGGAGACGTGCACCTTCGCGTTGCCCTTGTGGACGACGTCGGCGCCCCAGCGGATGAGCCCGTTGATGACGCCGTAGATGGCGTTCTCGTTGCCGGGGATGAGGGAGCTGGCGAGGAGGATCGTGTCGCCCTCGCCGACCTCGATGATGTGCTCGCGCCGGGCCATGCGCGACAGCGCCGCCATGGGCTCGCCCTGCGAGCCGGTGCAGATGAGCGTGACCTTGTCGTCCGGCAGCTTGTTCAGCGCCTTGAGGTCGATGACGAGGCCCTTGGGGATGCGGAGGTACCCGAGGTCGGACGCGATCTTCATGTTGCGCACCATGGAGCGGCCGACGAACGACACCTTGCGGCCGTGCTCCTGCGCGGAGTCGAGCACCTGCTGGATGCGGTGCACGTGGCTCGCGAAGCTGGAGACGACGATGCGCTTCGGCGCGGTGCGGAACACCTGCTCGATGGCGGGCGCGATGTCCTTCTCCGCGGTCGTGAAGCCGGGGACCTCCGCGTTGGTGGAGTCGGTGAGGAAGAGGTCGACGCCCTCCTCGCCGAGGCGGGCGAACGCGCCGAGGTCGGTGAGGCGGCGGTCCATGGGGAACTGGTCCATCTTGAAGTCGCCCGTGTGCAGCACCATGCCGGCGCCGGTGCGGATCGCGACCGCGAGGCCGTCCGGGATGGAGTGGTTGACCGCCACGAACTCGAGGTCGAACTTGCCCATGGTGATGCGGTCGCCCTCGCGCACCTGGCGCGTGACGGGCGTGATCTTGTGCTCCTCGAGCTTCGCGCTGATGAACGCGAGCGTGAGGCGCGCGCCGATGAGCGGGATGTCGGGACGCTCCTGCAGGAGGTAGGGGACGCCGCCGATGTGGTCCTCGTGGCCGTGCGTGAGGACGATGCCGGTGATCTTGTCCAGGCGGCCGCGCAGGGTGCTGAAGTCGGGGAGGATCACGTTGATGCCGGGCTGGCTCTCCTCGGGGAAGAGGACGCCGCAGTCGACGATGAGCAGCTCGCCGTCGAACTCGAAGAGCGTCATGTTGCGGCCGACGTCGCCGAGGCCGCCGAGGGGCGTCACCCGCAGGCCGCCGCGGGGCAGGCGGCCGGGCTTGGCGAAGTCGAGGGCGTGGTTGGTGGGAGGCATGGTGCCTTTCTCGTGCGTCATGTGGTCGTGCGGGTGATGTCGTGGGCGCGGGCTGGTCCCGCGCGGGTGCGCCGCCGGGTGACGGCATGGTCCGGGTCGCGGCGCTCGCCCGCGATGAGGCCGCGTGCCGCCGAGCGCAGGAGCGCGTCCGAGGGGCAGGGCGGCATCGGCGTGAGCGCGTCAGCGACCGGAGCTGTGGCTACCAGTGTCCCAGGCCCGGGACCCGTGCGCGTACCGACACGGGATCCGGGGCGTCGCGCGCCCCTAGAACGCGTACCGGATGCGGCAGTACGGCATGATGCGCCGCACCAGCGCCGTGAACTCGGCGACCGCGTCGCCCTTGAGCCCGCGGCGGTACCGGACGTTGACGGCGCCGTTCTCCGACACCTTCCGCTCCTGGAGGCCCGGCTGCCAGATGAGCTCCTCCGCCTTCGGGTGCCAGCCCATGTTCACCTCGTGGAGCTGCTCGTTGTGCGTGAGCATGATGACCTCCGCCGCCAGCTGGGCCTTGGTGGCGGGGGCCAGCGTGTCGTCGAGCGTGCGGAGGAGCTGCTCCCACTCGGCGCGCCAGCCCGGCGTGAGGATGACGGGCGAGAGGTTGAGGTGCACCTCGTACCCGGCCGCCACGAAGTCGTCGATCGCGGCGATGCGCTCCGCGATGGACGACGTGCGGATGTCGGTGATGCGGGCGATGGACTCGGGCATGAGGGAGAAGCGCACGCGCGTGCGTCCCATCGGGTCCCAGTCGAGCAGGTCGCGGTTGACGTGCTTGGTGGCGAACGACGCCTTGGCGGTGGGCGACATGCGGAACAGCTCCACGAGGTCGCGGACGTTCGGGCTCACCCGCGCGTCGGCCGAGCAGTCGCTGTTCTCGCCGATGTCGTAGACCCACGCGTCCGGGTCGCACTGGTTCGCCTCGGCCTTGGGGCCCTGCCTCGCGATGTGCCGGGCGACGTGGCGGCGGATCTGCTCGATGTTCGCGAACACGGTGATGGGGTTGCTGTAGCCCTTCCGCCGGGGCACGTAGCAGTAGGCGCACGCCATGGCGCAGCCGTTCGCCGTGGACGGCGCGATGAAGTCCGCGCTCCGCCCGTTGGGCCGCGTGACGAGCGACTTCTTCACGCCCACGACGAGCGCCTCCGTCTTGATGCGCACCCAGCGGGCGACGTTCGCCTCGTCGCCGTGGACCTCGGGGATGGCCCAGTGGGAGGCGACCTCCACGATGGTCGCGTCGGGCCAGGCCGCCACGATCTCCTGCCCGCGCGGCAGCTCGAGGGCGGCGGGCTCCGCGTAGATGCGCGTGATGTCGAGCAGCGGACGCCGCGGCCGGGCGGCGGCGGGCGCGGCGGGCGCGGGCGTGGTCACCTCTTCTTCCTACCGGGGACCCCCGACACCGCCCACCCCCGGTCGAGGGGCCTGGACCCGGATCCCGGTATCCCGCGGGCGAATCCCAGCGTCCTCCGTCCCCCGATCCGTTGTGCCCGCACGGATGTCAGCGGATCGTGAGGCGCACGGATGCCCATGGACGAGCCATGCGCACCGCCGACCTCCTCGGAGCGTGCACATGTTCGACAGGAAGTTCATCACCCAGGCCATCGACAGGAGCGCGCAGTCGCCGCTGGACCGTCGCCGCTTCTTCAGCGCAGCGGGCGTCGCCGGGCTCGGCGTCGGTGCCGCCGCCCTCATCCCCGCCACGGGCGCCCAGGCCGCGGATGCGCAGGCCGAGGCCGACGCGGGCGCCGTCACGGACGCCGCCGTCCTCAACTTCGCCCTGAACCTCGAGTACCTCGAGGCCGAGTTCTACCTCCGCGCCGTCACCGGCAACGGCCTGGTCCCGAACGACATCTCCGGCGTCGGCACCCCCGGCGGCGTCACGGGCGGCCGCGCGGTCCAGTTCAAGGACTACGCGATCCGCCAGTACGCCTACGAGATCGCCCAGGACGAGAAGGCGCACGTCAAGTTCCTCCGCGCCGCCCTCGGCTCGGCGAAGGTCGCGCGTCCCGCGATCGACCTCGACGCCGCGTTCTCCGCCGCCGCCGCCGCGTCCGGGCTGATCAAGCCGGGCGAGAAGTTCGACGCGTTCGCCAACCAGGAGAACTTCCTGCTGGCCTCGTTCATCTTCGAGGACGTCGGAGTGACCGCGTACAAGGGCGCCGCGCCGCTCATCACGAACAAGGCGTACCTCGAGGCGGCCGCCGGCATCCTCGCGGTCGAGGCGTACCACGCGGGCATCATCCGCACGCAGCTGTTCGCCCGCGGCCTCGCGGAGCCCGCGAACGCGATCTCGAACGCGCGCGACTCGCTCGACGGCCCGACGGACCTCGACCAGGGTGTCACGGTCTCCGGCGGCGCGAACCTCGTGCCGACGGACGCCAACGGCATCGCGTTCAGCCGCTCGCCCGGCCAGGTGCTCAACATCGTGTACCTGAACAACAAGGCCGTGACGAAGGGCGGGTTCT
>NZ_JAVCVL010000005.1:0-52685 GCF_032917815.1 Clavibacter sp. MX14-G9D
GCGGACCACCCCACCCCCGCAAAACAACCCGCATCCCGGGCGTGTCGCGACGCTCTCCTCGGAGAAGAGCCGGTAGGAAGCCGATTCAGTCGACCGTGAGGCCGGCGAGGGTCTTCTTGCCGCGGCGGAGGACCGCGAATCGACCATGCAGGAGATCCTCCACGACGGCGTCGGCGTGGGCCACGGCGGCGTTGTTCACGTACACCCCACCCTGCGCGATCGCCCGCCGACCCTCCCCCGCGCTCTGCACGAGTCCGGTGTCGACGAGCGCCTGGATCACGGTCGTGCCCGCGGGGATCGCCGCCGACGGCAGCTCCCCCAGCGCCGCGCGCAGCGTCGGCTCGTCGAGGGCGCTCAGCTCCCCCTGCCCGAACAGGGCCTGGGACGCGGCGATGGCGGCGGCGGTCGCGGCCTCCCCGTGGACCAGGGTGGTCACCTCCCATGCCAGCTCGCGCTGCGCCGCCCGACGGAAGGGCTCGGCCTCCACGGCACGGGCGAGCTCGTCGATCCGGTCGCGGCCGAGGAACGTGAAGACGCGCAGGCGGTGGACCACGTCGGCGTCGTCCGTGTTGAGCCAGAACTGGTAGAACGCGTACGGGCTCGTGAGCTCCGCATCGAGCCAGACGGCGTTGCCCTCGCTCTTGCCGAACTTCGTCCCGTCGGAGTTGGTGATGAGCGGCGTCCCGATGGCATGCGCCGCCACCCGCTCGCTGCGTCGGATCAGGTCGGTGCCGCTCGTCAGGTTCCCCCACTGGTCGCTGCCACCGGTCTGCAGCACGCACCCGTGGGTGCGGTACAGCTCCCGGAAGTCGAGGCCCTGCAGGATCTGGTAGCTGAACTCCGTGTAGCTGATCCCCTCGTCCGAGTTCAGCCGGGCGCTGACCGCGTCCTTCTTGAGCATCGTGCCCACCCGGAAGTGCTTGCCCACCTCCCGCAGGAAGTCGATCGCGGTGAGCGGCGCCGTCCAGTCCAGGTTGTTGACGATCCGCACCGCGTTGTCGCCCTCCCCGCTGAGGAAGGCCGTGACCTGCGCCTGCAGGCGGTGCACCCATTCGGCCACGACGCCCGGGTCGTTGAGGGTGCGCTCCGCGGTGGGACGGGGATCGCCGATCAGCCCCGTCGACCCGCCCACGAGGCCCAGCGGCCGGTGCCCGGCGAGCTGGAGCCGGCGCATCAGCAGGAGCTGCACGAGGTTGCCGAGGTGCAGGCTCGGTGCCGTGGGGTCGAAGCCGCAGTAGTACGTGATGGGGGGGCCGGCGAGGAGCGCCTTCAGCGCCTCCTCGTCCGTCGACACGTGCACGTACCCGCGCCAGACGATCTCCTCCCAGACGTCCTCGAAGGACGGGTCGTTCTGCTGGGAGGCGAGGCGGGTGGGGTCGGCGTTCGTCACGCTGCCACGGTATCAGCGCGTCCTCGCCGGGGCCGCGGGGCGCGGCGGTGGCGGCGGCCGCGGGGCGGACTCGACGGGCGGACCCCACGGTGAGGACCCCATGGGGTGGACCCGGCGGGGAGGTGGCGCGGACCGGACGCCGCACGGGTGTGGTGCGGGTGTCGGAGGCCGGGTGGATGCTCGGGGCAGGATCAGGCGCTGCGTGGGGATCAGGCTCGTGGCATTGATCCACATGGATCAAGTGCTTAGCATTGATGGGCGGAGATCAATGATCACGCATTGAGGGGGATCATGTTCGTCATCACCGCGGACCAGAAGGCCAGCCGCACCGACGTCGACCGCGCGGGGACCGCGCGCGACGACCTCGCCGAGCGGTACGCGGGGCAGCTCGCGCTCCCCGTCGACCGCACCTCCGGCGACGAGGTGCAGGCGCTCGTGCTCGACGCCGGCACGGCGCTCGACATGGTGCTCCGGCTCACCCGCGCCGGGCACTGGAGCGTCGGCCTCGGCATCGGCGACGTGCGGACACCGCTCCCCCGGGCCACGCGGGAGGCGACCGGGCCGGCGTTCATCGCGGCCCGGGAAGCCGTGACGGCGGCCAAGCGGAGCGCCACGCGGTTCGCCCTCGCATCGGATCCATCCGCCGAGACGGACGCGGCCGACGCCGGGGCGCCGGGCGCGCTGCCCGGCGCCGACGCCGTCGAGTCGCTGATCACCCTCCTGCTGCTCACCCGCGACCGTCGCACCCCCCAGGGCTGGGACGTCGTCGACCGCATGGCCGGCGGCGGGACCCAGCGCGAGGTGGCGGCGGCGCTCGGCATCACCCCGCAGGCGGTCAGCACCCGCCTCCGCACCAGCGGCTGGCGCGCCGAGCGCGCGGCGGTCCCGGGACTCGTCGCGCTGCTGGCGCACCTCGACTCCCGCGCATCCGCGAACGTCGCCTCACCCCGCACCGTCGACGGAGCGGACGCGTGATCCCCGCGGGATCGGCCCCGGAGGTCGCCGCCTGGTCGGTGCTCTGCGTGCTCGCGACCACGGCGCTCGTCCTCGCGCTGCTCACCCTCCGCTCCCCGCGCACCGGGCTGGTCGCGGCCGCGGCGGGCGCGCTCGCCGCCGCGCTCGTGCTGGGACTGGCGCTCGCCTCCCCGGCCTCACCGCTGGTCGTCGGATTCCTCGGACTCGTCGCGGTGGTGCTGGCCGTGCTCGGCGGGGGATCCGCGTCCACGGTCGTGCTCGCGCTCGCCACCCGCGGCTCGGTGCCGCAGGGCGCGTTCGGCGGGATACTCGTGGCACCCCGGGGGCACGACGACGACCCGGCGGCGATCCGCCGGCCGAAGCACGAGGTGCTGCGCGGCGGCGCGACCATCGGCATGCTCGAGCGGCTCGCCGTCGTGGCCGTGATCCTCGCCGGCTACCCCGAGGCGCTCGCGGTCGTGATCGCCATCAAGGGCGTCGGCCGCTTCAGCGAGCTCGGCGAGGCCGCGGAGGCGCGCGAGCGGTTCATCATCGGCACGCTCGTCAGCTGGCTGTGGGCCGCGACCTGCGCGGCGGTCGTGCTGGTCGTCCGGTAGGACCCGCCGGTCAGCGGCGGATGCGGGGGACGTGCGCGCGGTACGGGGAGACCGTCGGATCCCCCGGCACCCAGAACCGCCACGGGAACAGCTCACCGGACCCGCCGGGGCCGGACACCCCGACGCGCGGGCCCGACGCCGGCAGCGCGAGCGGCGCGTCCGGGAGCGTCAGCTCGTAGGGCGCGGCGTCGAGCGCGGCGCCGTCGTCCGACAGCGGGATCCCGAGCGCGACGGCGAGACGGGCCGGACCCCGGGCGAGGTCGCGGTCCCGGACGGCGGCGCCCCGGCGGCTCCGCGCCAGGTCGACGCCCTCGACGATGCCGCCCGCCCGCAGGAGCACGCCCGCGCTCGTGCCCTCCGGGCCGCAGACGACGTTGGCGCAGGTGTGCATCCCGTACGTGAAGTACGCGTAGAGGTGGCCGGGTGGCCCGAACATCGTCGCGTTGCGCGCCCGGCGCCCGCGGAACGAGTGCGAGCCCGGGTCCTCGCCGACGCCGCGGTAGGCCTCGACCTCGGTGAGGCGGACGGCGACCCGCCCCTCCTCGGAATCGCGCGACAGCACCGCCCCGAGGAGGGCGGGCGCGACCTCGACCGCGTCGCGCGCGAAGAACGCGGCCTCGATCACGACGGGATCAGACCAGCTCGCCGTTGAGGCTCGCCACGACGACCACGAACACGAGGACGGCGACCGCGAGGCCGACCACGAGCGGCAGGAGCCACCGGTGCCGGGGCTCCGGTCGCTCGGGCCGGCGGCCGTTCGAGAGTGTCATGCGGGGGCGTCCGCGGATGCGGCCGCACGGCGCTCGGCCGCGGCATCGGCCCGGGAGCGGAGGGCCGCGACCCGCGCCACGAGCTCCGCGCGCTGCTCGTCGACGCGCACGCGCGCCGTGCCGCCGACGCCGTCGCGGCTCGCCACCGACCCCTCGACGCTCAGGACCTCGCGGACCTCCGGCACGAGGTGCGGCGAGACCGAGCGCAGGTCGGCGTCGTCCAGGTCCTCGAGCCCCACGCCGCGGGACTCGGCGAGCTTCACGAGCTCGCCCGTGATCTCATGCGCATCCCGGAAGGCCACGCGGTGCTTCACCAGCCACTCCGCCACGTCGGTCGCGAGCGAGAACCCCTGCGGCGCCAGCTCGGCCATGCGGTCGGTGTCGAAGCGGAGCGTCGCGATCATGCCGGTGAACGCGGGCAGCAGCACCTCGAGGGTCTGCACCGAGTCGAACACGGGCTCCTTGTCCTCCTGCAGGTCGCGGTTGTACGCGAGCGGGAGCCCCTTGAGGGTGGCCAGGAGCCCGGCCAGGTTGCCGATGAGGCGCCCCGACTTGCCGCGCGCGAGCTCGGCGATGTCCGGGTTCTTCTTCTGCGGCATGATCGAGGACCCGGTCGAGAACGCGTCGCTCAGCGTGACGAACCCGAACTCGCGCGTGTTCCAGAGGATGATCTCCTCGCTCAGCCGCGAGAGGTCGATGCCGACCTGCGCGAGCACGAACGCGAACTCCGCCACGACGTCGCGGCTGGCGGTGCCGTCGATCGAGTTCTCGGAGCTGCGGGCGAAGCCGAGGTCGCGGGCGACCGCGCCGGCGTCGAGGCCGAGGGTGCTGCCCGCGAGCGCTCCGGATCCGTAGGGCGACACGTCGGCGCGCGCGTCCCAGTCGGCGAGGCGCTCGAGGTCGCGCACGAGCGGCCAGCAGTGGGCGAGCAGGTGGTGCGCGAGGAGCACCGGCTGCGCGTGCTGCAGGTGGGTGCGCCCCGGCATGACCGCGCCGCCCGCCGCCTCCGCCTGCGCGGCGAGGGCGTCGACGAGACGCACGAGCATCGCGTGGATCACCGAGGCGTGGTCGCGCAGGTATATGCGGACGAGGGTGGCGATCTGGTCGTTGCGGCTGCGGCCCGCGCGGAGCTTGCCGCCGAGCTCGGGTCCCGCGATGTCCATGAGGCCGCGCTCGAGCGCGCCGTGCACGTCCTCGTCCGCCTCCGATGCGACCAGGGCGCCCGAGCGCACGCGGTCCTCCAGGGTGTCGAGCGCCTGCAGCATGGACTGCCGCTCGGCGTCCGACAGGTACCCGGCGGCCGCGAGGGCCCGGGCATGCGCCCGGGACCCCGCGATGTCGTACGGCGCGAGCTGCCAGTCGAAGTGCGTCGAGCGGCTCAGCTCGACGAGCTCCGGCGACGGACCGCCGGCGAAGCGGCCGCCCCAGAGGGCACCCGCCTCGCCCGCCCGGGAGGACGGATCCGTGCTCTCGGTCATGCGGCTACTCCGCGGCGGGCGCGGCGTCGGGCGTCGCGGCGTCGGCGGCCAGCGCGGCCTGCTCGACCGCGAGGTCGCGACGGGCCGAGATCTTGCTCGGCAGCGACCACAGCTCGATGAAGCCCTTCGACAGCGACTGGTCGAACGTGTCGCCGGTGTCGTAGGTCGCGAGGTCGAAGTCGTACAGGCTCGTCTCGCTGCGCCGGCCGGTGACGACCGCACGACCGCCGCGCAGCGTCATGCGGATGTCGCCCGAGACGTGGCGCTGCGAGTCCTCGATGAACGCGTCGAGCGAGCGCTTGAGGCCCGAGAACCAGAGCCCGTCGTACACGAGGTTCGCCCAGTCCTTCTCGACGCCGCGCTTGTAGCGGCCGAGGTCGCGCTCGATCGTGAGGCTCTCGAGCTCCTCGTGCGCCTCGATGAGGGTCATCGCCGCCGGGGCCTCGTAGACCTCGCGGCTCTTGATGCCGACGAGGCGGTCCTCGACGACGTCGATGCGGCCGATGCCGTGCGCACCCGCCGCGGCGTTCAGCTCCTGGACGATGCGCAGCGGCGAGTAGCGCACGCCGTCGATCGCCACGGGGACGCCCGCCTCGAAGGTGATGGTGACCTCGGTGGGGTCGCGGAGGACGTCCGGGTCCTGCGTGTACTCGTAGAGGTCCTCGATGGGGCCGTTCCACGGGTCCTCGAGGAAGCCGGTCTCGACCGCGCGGCCCCACACGTTCTTGTCGATGGAGTACGGGCTCTTCTTGCTCTGCTCGATGGGGAGGTCGTGCTCGTTCGCGTAGACGATGGCCTTGTCGCGGGTCAGCGCGAGGTCGCGGACGGGCGCGATGGAGGTCAGGTCGGGCGCGAGCGCGGCGACGGCGGCCTCGAAGCGCACCTGGTCGTTGCCCTTGCCGGTGCAGCCGTGCGCGACGCTGTTCGCGCCGAGCTCGTGGGCGACGCGCGCCAGGTGCTTCGCGATCAGCGGGCGGCTGAGGCCCGAGACCAGCGGGTAGCGCTTCTGGTAGAGCGCGTTGGCCTTGAGGGCCGGGACGATGTAGTCGTCCGCGAACTCGTCCTTCGCGTCCACCACCACGGCCTCGACCGCGCCGCAGTCGAGCGCGCGCTGCCGGATGACCTCCATGTCCTCGCCGCCCTGGCCGACGTCGACGGCGAGCGCCACGACCTCCTTGCCGGTGGCGTCCTTGAGCCAGCCGATGCCGACTGAGGTGTCGAGTCCGCCTGAGTAGGCGAGGACCACGCGTTCGGCCATGTCGTTCTCCGTTTCCGTTGCTGGGTGTCTCGGGGGGTGCGTGCTGCCTACGCCTGGCGCAGGAGCCAGACGAGCAGCGCCTTCTGGGCGTGCAGGCGGTTCTCCGCCTCGTCCCAGACCACCGAACGCGGGCCGTCGATGACCTCGGCGGCCACCTCGTACTCGCGGTCGGCGGGCAGGCAGTGCAGGAAGATCGCGTCGTCGACCGCGTGCTCCATGAGCTCGGTCGTGACCTGGTAGGCGCCGAGGTCGGCCAGGCGCGCGGCCTTCTCCTCCTCGCGGCCCATCGACACCCAGGTGTCGGTGACCACGACGTCGGCGCCCGTGACGGCCTCGACCGGATCCGTGAGGACCCGGACGGAACCGCCCGTGGACGCGGCGATGCGCTCGGCGTCCGCGACGACGGCCTCCGCGGGCACGTAGCCGGCGGGCGCCGCGATCCGCACGTTCATGCCCGCGGTCGTGCCGGCGAGCAGGTAGGACTGCGCCATGTTGCAGGCGCCGTCGCCGAGGAAGGTCAGGGTCTGGCCGGCGGGGTCCCCGCGGTGCTCGCGGATGGTGAGCAGGTCGGCGAGGAGCTGGCAGGGGTGGAAGTCGTCGGAGAGCGCGTTGACGACGGGGACGGTCGTGCCCTCCGCCATCTCCTCGAGCCCGGCCTGCCCGTACGTGCGCCAGACGATGGCGGCGACCTGGCGCTCGAGCACCCGCGCGGTGTCGCTCGCGGTCTCCTTGCCGCCCAGCTGGCTGTTCGCCGTGCTGATGATGAGCGGGACGCCGCCGAGGTCGGCGATGCCGACCGCGAAGGAGACGCGCGTGCGGGTCGAGGACTTGTCGAAGATGACCGCGACGGTCTGCGGGCCCGCGAGGGGCCGCTCGGACCAGCGCTCGCGCTTCAGCCGCACCGCGAGGTCGAGCACCTCGGCCTGCTCGGCGGGGCTCAGGTCGTCGTCGCGCAGGAAGTGGCGGGTCATCGCATCGCTCGCTCTCGGGGGACTTGCGGATCCGACAAGCCTAGGGGACGCGCGGGGGCGGATCCGTCGTCGCGCACCCCCGCGCGGGGGTGCCCGGCGTGCGGTCCGCGCGGCGGTGCAGGGGAGCCCGCGCCGGGCGGCGGACCGGCCCCCGCGGGGTCAGCGCAGGTGGCCGAGCGCCCGCCCGAACCGCTCGCGGAAGTCGCGCACCTCGGCGTCGCCCACGATCAGCGGCGGCGCGATGCGGAGGCTCCGGGCGTTCGGCGCGTTGATGATGAGGCCCTCGCCCAGCGCGGCGGCCGCGATGCGCCCGCCGTCCTCGTGGTGGAGGCCGACGCCGATGAGCAGGCCCCGGCCCCGGACCTCCGCGATCAGCGGCGACTCGAGGCCCGAGATGGCGGCGCGGATCTCCTCGCCGCGGCGCGCCGCGTTCTCGACGAGCCCCGCCTCCTCGATCTCGGCGAGGACCGCGTCGCCGGCTGCCGTGGCCAGCGGGTTGCCGCCGAACGTGGAGCCGTGCTGGCCCTTGGTGAGGAGGTCGGCCGCCGCGTCGAACGCGACGAGCGCCCCGATCGGGACGCCGCCCGCGATGCCCTTCGCGATGGTGACCGCGTCCGGGCGGACGCCCTCGTGCTCGTAGGCGAACCAGCGGCCCGTGCGGCCGACGCCCGTCTGGATCTCGTCGAGGATGAGCAGCGCGCCGTGCTCCCGCGTGAGCTCGCGGGCCCGGCGGAGGAACCCCGCCGGCAGGTCGACGACGCCGGCCTCGCCCTGGATGGGCTCGAGGACGAGCGCCTGCACCCGGTCGTCGATGGCGGCCTCGAGCGCCTCGAGCGTGGGCGCGATGTGCTCGACCCCGCCCGGGAGCGGCAGGAACGGCGCCTGCAGCGCGGGCTGCCCCGTGAGCGCGAGCGCGCCCATCGTCCTGCCGTGGAACGAGCCCTGCAGCGTGATGACGCGCGTGCGCCGGTCGCTCCCGTTCCGACGGGCGAGCTTGAACGCGGCCTCGTTGGCCTCGGCCCCCGAGTTGCCGAAGTAGACGCGGCCGGTGTCGCCCGCGCCCGTGATCCGGCGCAGGCGCTCCGCGAGCGCGATCTGCGGCGGCGTCGCGAAGTAGTTGGACACGTGCGCGAGCGTGGACACCTGCGCCGTGACGGCGCGGATGAGCGCCGGGTGCGCGTGCCCGAGCGAGTTGACGGCGATGCCCGCGAGGAAGTCGAGGTACTCGCGCCCCGAGGAGTCCCAGACGCGGCAGCCCTCGCCGCGCACGAGCATGGCGAGCGGCGGCGGCGAGGAGCGCATCATCGCCGTCTGGAAGCGGTCGGACCACTCGCTCTCCGTCTGCGTGGTGCGGCGCTCTGGCTGGCTCGTGGTCATGCGGGCACGACCTCCGTTCCGATTCCGTTCGTGGTGAAGATCTCGAGGAGCATCGAGTGCGGGATGCGGCCGTCGATGATGGCGGCCTTGGGCACTCCCCCGTCGACGGCCTCGAGGCACGCCGCCATCTTGGGGATCATCCCCGACTCGAGCGTCGGGAGGAGCGCGCGGAGCTCGTCCGCGCGGATGTCGGAGACGAGCGAGCCGCGGTCGGGCCAGTCCCGGTAGAGGCCGGCGACGTCGGTGAGGATCACGAGCTTCTCGGCGCCGAGCGCGACGGCGAGGGCGGCGGCCGCGGCGTCGGCGTTCACGTTGAGCGACACCCCCGGGTCGGACTCGTCGGGCGCGATGGAGGAGACGACGGGGATGCGCCCCGCGTCGAGCTGCGCGAGCACGGCCGTGGGATCCACCGCCACGACGTCGCCCACGAGGCCGAGGTCCACCTCGACGCCGTCGACCACCGCGCCGCGGCGGCGTCCCGTGAACAGGCCCGCGTCCTCGCCGGAGACGGCGGCCGCGAGCGGGCCGTGCGCGTTGATGCCGCGCACCACGTCGCGGCTCACCTGCCCGGTGAGCACCATGCGGACGACCTCGAGGACCTCGGGAGTGGTGACGCGGTATCCCCCGCGGAACTCGCTCTCGATGCCGAGGCGCGTGAGCATGGCGCTGATCTGCGGCCCGCCGCCGTGCACGACGACCGGACGGAGCCCCGCGTAGCGGAGGTAGACGACGTCCTCGGCGAACGTGCGCGTGAGGTCCTCGTCGACCATCGCGTTGCCGCCGAACTTCACGACCACGATGCGGTCGTGGAAGCGCTGCAGCCACGACAGTGACTCGATGAGCGTCGCCGCCTTCGACTCGGCCTGCGCCTGGTCGAGGTCCGCGTCCTCCTGGGTGATGCCGGTCACGTGCGTCCCGTCTGCGTCCGCCATCAGCTCGCGTACGCGCTGTTCTCGTGCACGTAGTCGTGCGTGAGGTCGTTGGTGAGGATCGTCGCCGTCGCGTCGCCCGCGTGGAGGTCGATCAGGACGTGCACGGACCGCGGGTGGAGGTCCACCAGGTCGCGGCTCTCGTGCGGCTCGCCCGCCCGGCAGACCTCGACGCCGTTGATCGCGACGTCGATGCCGTACGGGTCGAATGCCGCGCCCGTGGTGCCCACGGCCGCGAGGACCCGGCCCCAGTTGGGGTCGTTGCCGAACACGGCGGCCTTGAAGAGGTTGCTGCGCGCCACCGCGCGGCCCACCTCGACGGCGTCGGCGTCGTCGGCCGCGTGCACGACCTCGATGGCGATGTCGTGGGACGCGCCCTCGGCGTCGGCCTGCAGCTGCTCGGCGAGGTCGGCGCAGACGGCCGTGAGCGCGGTCCGGAACTCCGCGGCGTCCGGCACGACACCGGAGGCGGCGGACGCGAGCAGCGTCACCTGGTCGTTGGTCGACATGCAGCCGTCGGAGTCGAGCCGGTCGAAGGTGACCCGGGTGGCCTCACGCAGCGCCGCGTCGAGCGCGGCGGCGTCGAGGTCGGCGTCGGTGGTGATCACGACGAGCATGGTGGCGAGGCCCGGCGCGAGCATGCCCGCGCCCTTGGCCATCCCGCCCACCGTCCAGCCGGCGTCGGATGCGCGGATCGACTGCTTGGGGCGGGTGTCCGTGGTCATGATGGCGCGCGCGGCGTCGTCCCCGCCGTCCTCGGCGAGCGCGACCGCGACGCGCGCGACCCCGTCCTCGAGCCGGTCGAGCGGGAGCTGCTCGCCGATGAGGCCCGTGCTGCACACGAGAACGTCGCCGCTGGAGACGTCGAGCGCGCGGCCGACCGCCTCCGCCGTGGCGTGCGTCACCTGGAAGCCGCGGGAGCCCGTGTAGCAGTTGGCGCCGCCGGAGTTGAGGACGACGGCGCTCACGAGCCCGTCGCCGATGACCTGGCGCGACCACAGGATGGGGTTCGCCTGGCAGCGGTTGCTGGTGAACACGGCGGCCGCGGCCTGCGACGGACCGAGGTTCCGGACGAGGGCGACGTCGAGCGCACCCGTGGACTTGAGGCCCGCGGCGACCCCTCCGGCGACGAAGCCGCGCGCGGCGGTGACGCTCACGGGGCGACGCCGTTCACCGGGAGGCCCATGCCCTCGGGCAGCCCCAGGGCGATGTTCGCCGACTGGATCGCGGCGCCCGCCGTGCCCTTGACCAGGTTGTCGATCGCGGTGACCGTGACGACGCGGCCCGCGGCCTCGTCGATGGCGAGGCCGACGAGGGAGGTGTTGGATCCGGTGACGTCGGACACGTTCGGGAACGCCCCCTCCGGCAGGAGGTGCACGAACGGCTCGTCGGCGTAGGCGAGCTCCCAGGCCGCGCGCACGTCGTGGGCGGAGAAGCCGGGGGCGAGGCGCGCGGTGGCCGTGGCGAGGATCCCGCGGGCCATCGGCACGAGCACCGGCGTGAAGGAGACGCTCACACGCCGGCCGCCCGCCGTCTCGAGGTTCTGCCGGATCTCCGGCGTGTGGCGGTGGGTGCCCCCGACCGCGTAGGCGCTCGCGGATCCGAGGACCTCGCTCGCGAGGAGGTTCGTGCGGAGCGCCCGGCCGGCGCCGGACGGGCCGACCGCGAGGACGGCGACGACGTCCTCGGGCTCGATGACGCCCGCGCGGATCCCGGGCTGGAGCCCGAGGGTGATGGCGGTGACGTTGCACCCGGGCACCGCGATGCGCTTCACGCCGGACAGGCGCGTGCGCTGGGTGCCGCCCTCCTCCGCGTGCAGGAGCTCGGGGAGCCCGTACGGCCAGGCGCCCGCGAAGTCGCCGCCGTAGAACGCGTCCCACGCGCCCTCGTCGACCAGCCGGTGGTCGGCGCCGCAGTCGACGACGAGCGTCGAGTCGTCGAGCTCGGCCGTGATGGCGCCCGACCTGCCGTGCGGCAGCGCCAGGAAGACGACGTCGTGTCCGGCCAGTTGCTCCGCCGTGGTCTCGACGAACGTGCGGTCGGCGTACGAGGTGAGGTGCGGGTGCACCTGGCGCAGACGCTCGCCCGCGTTCTGGAAGGCGGTGAGCGTCTGGACCTCGAGGCGCGGGTGGTCGGCGAGCAGGCGGAGGAGCTCCCCGCCCGCGTAGCCGCTCGCGCCCGCGACGGCGACTGAGAATGACATGCATCAAATCTAGTGCCGGTGCGGGAGGCGCCCCGTCGGCGGCGGGGCGCGGACGCGAGCGCGGGCGGGCCCTCCGGAGGAGGAGCCCGCCCGCACGACGCCTCGGCGGCGCCCGGGTGAGCCGCCGCTATTCGCGGAGCGTCGCGCCGAAGCGCTCGGCGGCGAGCCGCACGGACCCGTCGCGGGCCGCGCTGGCCTCGGCGGCGGTGAGCGTGCGGTCCGGAGCGCGGAACCGGAGCGCGTACGTGAGCGAGCGTGCGCCCTCCGCCACCCCCGAGCCGCGGTAGTCGTCCACCAGGCGGGCGGACTCCAGCAGCTCGCCGGCGCCCTGGATGACCGTGCGGAGGACCTCCCCCGCCGGCACCTCGAGCCCGACCACGAGGCTGAGGTCCTGCGTCGCGACGGGCATGGACGTGAGCGGGCGCACGTCGACCGTGCCGCCCGCCAGCGCGACGAGCAGGTCGAGGTCGACCTCGGCGAGCGCGACGCGGTCGGGGAGGTCGAGCTCCGCGGCCAGCGCGGGCAGGAGCTCGCCCGCGAAGCCGACGATGACCGGGCCGTCCGCGGTCACGGCCTCGACCGCGGCAGTGCGCCCCGGGTGCATGGCCAGGTGCGCGCCCTGCTCGAACCGGATCTCCACGCCCACCGCGTGCGCGAGCTGCCGCACGGCGTCGAGCGCGTCGATCAGCCCGGCGCGCTGCGCGGGGGTGCCCGGCTGCTTCGGCACGGCGTCGCCGAGGATCAGGACGCCGACGTGGCGCGGCTGCGGCGGGATGCCCGCGTCGAGACCCCGCAGGGCCTCCGCGTCGGGACGCGCGGCCCCGGGCGGCATCTGCGGCGAGCCGTACGCCACCCCCGCGGAGGGGAGGAACACGGTGCCGGCCTCGAAGAGCGCGAGGTCGGTGGATCCGCGCGACAGGTTCCGCCGTGCGATGTCGATGAGGCCGGGCAGCAGCGAGCGACGCAGGTACGGGAACGCCACGTCGAGCGGGTTGGCGAGCCGGACGGCGGGGGCGTCCTCGCGGTCCGCCGCGCCGAAGCGCGCGTTCTGCGCCTCGGAGGCGAACGGGGAGCCCATGACCTCGGCGAGCCCGCCCGCGGCGAGCGCGAGCGAGGCCTGGCGGCGGAGGCGCTGCGCCGTGGTGAGACCGCGGCCGGGGGGCGCGACGGGCAGCACGGCGGGGATCCGGTCGTAGCCGACGATGCGCGCGACCTCCTCCACGAGGTCGGCGCGGTGCCGGAGGTCCGGACGCCACGTGGGCGGCGTGACGGCGAGCACGCCGTCGCGCTCCTCCAGGGCGCAGCCCACGTCGACGAGCGCACGGCGCACCTCGTCGGCCGTGTAGTCGACGCCGACGAGCGACGCCGGGTAGCCGAGCGGCAGCTCGATCGCTGCGGGCGCGGTGGTGGTGTCGAGGATCGAGCCGAGGCCCTCCGCGTGGGCGCCGGCCAGCTCCTCCAGGAGCCGCACGGCACGGGCCGCCGCGGCGGGCGCGATGCGCGGGTCGACGCCGCGCTCGAAGCGCTTGGACGCCTCGCTCGGCAGCTTGTGGCGGCGGGCGGTGCGGGCGATCGACACGGGGTCGAACCCGGCCGCCTCGATCAGCACGCGGGTCGTGCCCGTGCCGATCTCCGTGGCCGCGCCGCCCATGACGCCCGCGAGCCCGACGGGCCCCGAGTCGTCGGCGATGACGAGGTCCTCCGCATGCAGCGCGCGCTCCCGCCCGTCGAGGGTGACGAGCGTCTCCCCCTCGGCGGCGCGTCGGACGACGATGCCGCCCTGGAGCCGGTCGAGGTCGTAGCCGTGCAGCGGCTGGCCGAGCTCGAGCATGACGTAGTTGGTGACGTCGACGACGAGCGAGATCGAGCGGATGCCCGCGAGGGTCAGCCGCGAGACCATCCACGGCGGGGTGGGGCGGGACACGTCGACGCCGGAGACGACGCGCGTGACGAAGACGTCGGATCCGACGCGGCCGCGGAGGGGCGCGGCGTCGTCCACGCGCACGTCGACGCCGGTGGCGGGCGCATCCGCGGTGAGGAGCGCCAGCGCGTCGGCCGGGTCCGTGAACGCCGCCCCCGTGGCGTGCGCGTACTCGCGGGCGATGCCGCGGATCGAGAACGCGTACCCGCGGTCGGGCGTGACGTTGACCTCGACGGCCCGGTCGTCGAGGTGCAGGAGCGCGAGCGCGTCCGTGCCGACCTCGGGGTCGAGGCCGAGGGCGGACAGGACGAGGATCCCGTCGTGCTCCTCGCCGAGGCCGAGCTCGCGGGCCGAGGCGATCATGCCGTCGGAGACGTGCCCGTAGGTCTTCCGCGCGGAGATGGGGAACGGGCCGGGCAGCACGGCGCCCGGCAGGCTCACCACCACCTTGTCGCCCACGACGAAGTTGTGCGCACCGCAGACGATGCCGCGGACGTCGCCGCCGCCGTCGGCCGCCGCGACGCCCTCGGGGGCGACGCGGACGCTGCACCAGTTGATGGTCTTGCCGTTGGTCTGCGGCTCGGGGTTCGCCTCGAGCACCTGCCCGACGACGACGGGACCCGAGATCGGGAACGCGTGCACGTCCTCCTCCTCGAGGCCCACCCTCACGAGGGAGGCGTGGACGTCCTCGGGGCTGACGCCCGCGGGGAGCTCGACGTGCTCGCCGAGCCAGCTGATCGGGATCCTCACGACTACACCACCATCCCGAACTGCGCGCCGAATCGGATGTCGCCCTCGACGATGTCGCGCATGTCGGAGAGGTCGTTGCGGAACATGAGGGTGCGCTCGGTGCCCATGCCGAACGCGAAGCCCTGGTACTCGTCCGGGTCGATGCCGGCGGAGCGGAGCACGTTCGGGTTCACCATCCCGCAGCCGCCCCACTCGATCCAGCGCGGTCCGCCCGCGGCGGCCGGGTGCCAGACGTCCATCTCGGCGCTCGGCTCGGTGAAGGGGAAGTAGTTCGGGCGCAGCCGGATGCGGGCCTCGTCGCCGAACATCGAGCGCGCGAAGTGCTCGAGCGTGCCGCGGAGGTGCGCCATGGTGAGGCCGCGGTCGATCGCGATGCCCTCCACCTGGCGGAACGCGGGCGTGTGGGTCGCGTCGAGCTCGTCGCTGCGGAAGGTGCGTCCCTGCGCGATCGTGTAGACGGGCAGCCGGTCCTGCAGGAGCGTGCGGATCTGCACGGGCGACGTGTGCGTGCGCAGCACGAGGTGCGCGTCCGTGGGGTCCACGTAGAAGGAGTCCTGCATGGCACGCGCCGGGTGGTCCGGCGGGAAGTTCAGGGCGTCGAAGTTGAACCACTCGCTCTCGAGCTCCGGGCCCTCGTTCACCTCCCAGCCCATGCCGACGAAGATGTCGGCGATGCGCTCCTCGAGCATGGTGAGGGGGTGCCGCGAGCCCGCGCGCCAGCGGCTCGGCAGCGCGGTGACGTCCACGGCCTCGGCGACGAGGCGCGCGGCGGCCTCCTGCTCCTGGATCTCCGCCTCCCGCGCCTGGAACGCCTGCGTGACGCGGGCACGCGACTGGCCGACGAGCCGGCCGGCGTCCTTGCGCTGTTCGGGCGGCAGCGAGCGGAGCGATCCGTTCAGCCGGGCGAGCGGGGAGGCCTCGCCGATGTGGGCGGTGCGCGCCTGCGCGAGGGACGCGGAGTCGGTGGTCGCGGCGAGCGCGGCCAGCGCCTGCTCGACGGCGGCGCCGACGCTCTCCTCGGAGATCTGGGGTTCGGACATGAGGCCCGAGTCTACCGATCGGGCACCCCGCTCCCCGTCCGCGCCGGGCCCGGAGGGGCGCCGACGGAGGGCGCGGCGACGAGCGCGCCCCCCGGCGCCTACGCGCCCTGCGAGGTCCCCGCGGCGACGGTCTTCGCCATGCGCGGTCCGCGCTTCCGGGCGAGGCGTCGGGCGATGGTCGACACGGTGAGGTTCAGGACGAGGTACATGCCCACCATGACCACGAAGATCGGCAGCGAGTTCGCGCGGCTCGTCGCCTCGAGGATCAGCTCGCCCTGCTTGGTGAGGCCCACGAGGCTCACGATCGTGCCGAGGGCGGTGTCCTTGATGAGGACCACGAGCTGGGCGACGATGATCGGCAGCATCGTGCGGAACGCCTGGGGGAACTCGACCAGCAGGCGGTTCTGCAGCGGGCGCAGGCCGATGGCGAGACCCGCCTCGCGCTGTCCGCGCGGCAGCCCGAGGATGCCGGAGCGCAGCGCCTCGCCGATGATCGCGCCGTTGTACAGCGTGAGCGCCGTGACGACCGACCAGTACGGGCCGATGGGGAAGATCAGGTAGATGAACAGCATCATCAGCAGCACCGGCATGCCGCGGAAGAACTCGAGCACGACCGTGACCGCGTAGCGGACGACCCGGTGCTCGCTCATCCGCAGGAGCGCGAGCACCATGCCGAGGAGGATCGCCAGCACGGCGGCGACCGCGGCGGACTGCAGGACGACCCACAGGCCCTTCAGCAGCAGGCCCCACACGAGCGGGTCGTTGAGCACGAGCCAGATGTCGGGGCTGAACTGCCCGGCCTGCTGGAGGCGGACGGCGGCGAAGGCCAGGACGGCGACGAGGACGACGCCCGTGACGATCGAGAGGATGCGCGAGCGCCGGCGGGCACGGGGACCGGGGACGTCGTAGAGGACCTGGCTCATCGGGAGACCGCCACTCGCTTCTCGAGGTGGTCCGCCAGCTGGCCGAGCGGGACCGTGATGATGAGGTAGAAGAACGCCACGCCGACGAACACCCAGACGACCGCGTTCCCGTTGGCGTTCGCGACGTCGCGGCCCACGTTGAACAGCTCGTAGATGAAGTAGGCGCCCGCGATGGACGTGTTCTTGGTCAGCGCGATGATCACGTTGATCAGCGGGGGCACCACCGTGCGGAGCGCCTGCGGCAGGATCACGTGCCCCAGCGTCTGCGAGAACGTCAGCCCGATGCTGCGCGCCGCCTCGGCCTGGCCGACGGGGACGCTGTTGATGCCCGACCGGATCGCCTCGGCGAAGAACGGCGCCGTGTACAGCGTGAGCGCGAGCACCGCGGCCGTCATGAACGGCAGGGCGCCCGAGATGGAGGTGATCACGACGCTGAAGAAGGTGAAGACGAGCAGCAGCGGGGTGTTCCGCAGCAGCTCGACGTAGACGGTGGAGGTGGCGCGGAGGCTCGCGACGGGCGAGATCCTCATGGCGGCGATCACGACCCCGAGCGGGAGCGCGAAGAGCACCGTGGTGAGGAGGAGGCGCAGCGTGCCGCCGAACCCCCGCAGGAACACGTCGAGATTGTCGAGGATCACGTCCACGGCACACCTCCTGGCTGGGCACCGGCGGGGCCGGGCGGGTCGGGTCGGGGCACGGGACCCCGGACAGGGACGGGTCCCGCACGCGCGGGGCGTGCGGGACCCGGTGGTGCTAGTAGCGGTCGATCGCCGGGGGCTCCGGCGTGTCGATGACCGTGCCGGCCGTCGCCTCGAACAGGCGCGCCCAGGTGCCGTCGTCGTAGGCCTCCTGCAGCGTGTCGTTGATGAACGTGCGGAACGCCTCGTCGTCCTTGGCGATGCCGATGCCGTAGGGCTCCTCCGTGAAGGTCTCGCCGTCGCCGACGAGCTTGAACTCGCCCTCGTTCTGGTCGATGAAGCCGGAGAGGATCACGTTGTCGGTGGTGACCGCGGAGACCTGGCCGTTGCGCAGCGGGTCGAGGCACTTGCTGTAGACGTCGGTCGGCACGACGACGGCGCCGAACGTGGCCTCGATGTTCGCGGCCGGGGTGGATCCGGCGACGGAGCAGACCTGCTTGCCGCGGACGTCCTCGGGCGTGTTGATCTCGGTGTCGTCCGCGAGGACCATCAGCGCCTGACCGGCGACGTAGTACGGGCCCGCGAAGTCCACGACCTCCTTGCGCTTGTCGTTGATCGTGTAGGTCGCGACGACCGCGTCGACCGAGCCGTTCTGGATGAAGGGCTCGCGGTTGGCCGAGACCGTCTCCGTGAACTGGATGTCGTCGAAGCCGATGCCGAGCTTGCTGGCGATGAGCGCCGAGATCGCGACGTCGAACCCGGCGGGCTTGCCGTCGAGGCCCGCGAGGCCGAACAGCGGCTGGTCGAACTTCGTGCCGACCTTCATCGAGCCGGCCTCGGCGAGGCGCGCCATGGTGGTGCCCTCGTCGAACGTGGGGTCCTCGGCGAGCTCGAGCTTGTAGGGGCCGTCGCCGTTGGCGGGGGCGTCGGTGCCCGCGTCGACGGCTCCGCCGGAGGCGCTGCCGGCCGCGCCGCAGCCGGTGAGGCCGACGACGACCGCGGCGGCCGCCGCGAGGATGGAGAGGTTCCTGTGCTTCATGGTTCCCGTTTCTCTGCTGGTGAGGTGGATGACGGATGCGAGGGGGATCGCGCGTGGTGCGGTGGTGCGGGTCGTGCGGCACCCGGACGGGCCTGCCTCGACGGCGACCGGGTGCGGTGAGCGGGAGGGCGCGTGCCCTCCGCGCGCGTCAGTGGGCGAGGATCTTCGAGAGGAAGTCCTTCGCGCGGGGGCTCTGCGGGTCGTCGAAGAACGCCTGCGGGGTGGTGTCCTCCTCGATGGCGCCGTCGGCCATGAAGATCACGCGGTCGGCGGCCTTTCGGGCGAAGCCCATCTCGTGGGTGACGACCATCATCGTCATGCCGTCCTTGGCGAGGCCGACCATGACGTCGAGGACCTCGGTGATCATCTCGGGGTCGAGCGCGGAGGTCGGCTCGTCGAGGAGGATCAGCTTCGGGTCCATGGCCAGGGCCCGGGCGATGGCGACGCGCTGCTGCTGGCCGCCGGAGAGCTGGGCGGGCATCTTCTGGGCCTGGTTCGCGACGCCGACGCGGTCGAGGAGCTCCATCGCCCGCTTCTCCGCCTCGGCCTTGCCCTTCTTGCGGACCTTGATGGGCCCGAGGGTCACGTTCTCGAGCACCGTCTTGTGCGCGAACAGGTTGAACGACTGGAACACCATGCCGACGTCGGCGCGGAGGCGCGCGAGCTCCGCGCCCTCCGACGGGAGGTCCTCGCCGTCGATGGAGATGGTCCCGTCGTCGATGGTCTCGAGCCGGTTGATGGCCCGGCACAGCGTGGACTTGCCCGACCCGCTGGGGCCGATGACGACGACGACCTCGCCGCGGTTCACCGTGGTCGAGATGTCCTTGAGGACGTGGAGGTCCCCGAAGTGCTTGTTGACGTGTGAGACGACGACCAGGGGCTCGCCCACCGCTGCTGCGGCGTTCGAGGCGCGGTCCGCCGTGTGGCTCGGCTCCATGCGAACACCATATCCGTGACGGTGTTTCGTCCGCGTTTCCGGGCGGCATCGTCACCCACTCGTGACGCGGGGCCGGCCTTTCCGCCGGTCAGACCGGGAGATGACCGGTCGCGCGCGCACGCGGACGCGCCCCGGCCGACGGCCGGGACCCGGCTCGACGCCCTCAGGCGCGCTGGGCGAACGCGGACTCGTACAGGCACACGGACGCTGCCGTGGCGAGGTTCATCGACTCCGCCTGCCCGTAGATCGGCACGACGACAGCGCGGTCCGCGAGGGCGAGGTGCTCATCCTGGAGGCCCCGGGCCTCGTTGCCGAAGAGCCATGCGGTGGGCGCCGCGAGACCGCCGGACGTGCGCTCGGCGAGGAGGTCGTCGCCCTTCACGTCCGCCGCGAGCACCTGCAGGCCCGCCGCCCTCACGCGCTCGAGCACCGCGTCCAGCTCCGGCATGATCGCCACGGGCAGGTGGAAGAGGGAGCCGGTCGTCGCGCGGACGACCTTCGGGTTGTAGAGGTCGACCGAGCGGCCGGTGAGGATCACGGCGTCGGCGCCGGCCGCGTCGGCGGCCCGGATGATGGTGCCCGCGTTGCCGGGGTCGCGCACCTCCTCGAGGATCGCGATGAGCCGCGGCTCGTCGCCCAGGATCTGCTTGAGCGAGGTCGGGAACTGCCGGCAGACGCCGACGACGCCCTGGGGGGTGACCGTGTCGGCCATGGAGGCGATGACGTCCTCCGTCACGAACTCCACCTCGATGCCCGACTCGCGCACGGCCCGGGCGAGGTCGGGGTACCGGTCCAGGGCCGTGGGCGTCGCGAAGAGCTCGAGCACCAGGTCGGGACGGAACGCCAGGGCCTCGGACACGGCCTGCGGCCCCTCGAGCAGGAAGAGCCCGGTGTCGGCGCGGGCGTCCCGCTTCGCGAGCTTGGCGACGCCGCGGACGCGCGGGGAACGGGGGTTGTCGAGCATGGGCCCAAGACTAATGGCGCGCCCCCGGCAGGGGACGCGCCATCAGCGGTGCGGTGCGGTGCGTGCTACGCGTTCGCGGCGACCTTGGGGGCCGAGGTGTTCGCGGGCAGCGCGGCCTTGGCCGTCTGGACGAGCGAGGCGAAGGTCGCGGGCTCGTGGACGGCGAGGTCCGCGAGGATGCGACGGTCGACCTGGACGCCGGCGAGGGCGAGGCCCTGGATGAGGCGGTTGTACGTGAGGCCGTTCGCGCGCGCGGCGGCGTTGATGCGCTGGATCCAGAGGCGGCGGAACTCGCCCTTCTTGGCGCGGCGGTCGCGGTACGCGTAGACGAGGGAGTGGGTGACCTGCTCCTTGGCCTTGCGGTACAGGCGCGAACGCTGCCCGCGGTAGCCGGCGGCGCGCTCGAGGATGACCCGACGCTTCTTGTGGGCGTTGACGGCCCTCTTGACTCTTGCCATTTCAGTGATTCCTATTCGAGTTCAGGTGTCGCGGACGACGAGGGGCCTAGCGGCCGAGGAGCTTCTTGGCGACCTTCATGTCGGCCTTGGCCAGGGGCTGGTCCTGGTTGAGTCGCGCCTTGCGCTTGGAGGACTTGACCTCGAGGTTGTGCCGCATGCCGGCCTGCTGCTTCATGATCTTGCCGCTGCCGGTGACCTTGAAACGCTTCTTGGCACCCGAGTGGGTCTTCTGCTTAGGCATTGTTCTCTTCTCTCGCTTCTCGTGCGCTCGCCTTGGTGGCGTCGCGCTTCGCGTTGGCCTCGGCCTTGGCCTCGGACTTGTTCTTGTGCGGTCCGATGACCATGACCATGTTGCGGCCGTCGATCGTGGGGGTGGACTCGACGCTGCCGAACTCGGCGACGTCCTCCGCGAACATCTTGAGCAGGCGCACGCCCTGGTCGGGACGCGACTGCTCGCGCCCGCGGAACAGGATCATGGCCTTGACCTTGTCGCCGTCCTGCAGAAAGCCCTCGGCGCGCTTGCGCTTGGTCTCGTAGTCGTGCTTGTCGATCTTCAGGCGGAAGCGCACCTCCTTGAGGATGGTGTTCGCCTGGTTGCGGCGAGCTTCCTTGGCCTTCTGCGCGGCCTCGTACTTGAACTTGCCGTAGTCCATGATCTTCGCCACGGGGGGCTTGGAATTGGGCGCGACCTCGACGAGGTCGAGGTCGGCTTCCTGCGCGAGCCGGAGTGCGACGTCGATGGATACGACGCCGACCTGCTCGCCTGCTGGGCCAACGAGGCGAACCTCGGGAACTCGGATTCGATCGTTGGTACGGGGATCGCTGATGGACTGCTCCTATTCGTGTCTTCGGGTGGCCCGGCGGCTCTCGGAGCCGCTCGAATTCGAGACGAGGAGGGTTCTTCACCAGGGTGCGACGGTTCCGTCGTACTCGGCAACACGCCCATGCCCGCGATGCGGGGCTCCCGTCGTGCGCCGCTCCTCGGGAGGAACGGCATCGGACGGGGGAGCGAAATCGACCCGGTAACCTATGGAGGCGGTCAAGCGCGGGTGGGAGATCAATCCTCTTTCGAACCGGGACTGTGACAGCCCCGGAGCCGTCGACGAGCATAGCAGACGACGACCCCGCCCCGGAAGGGCGGGCGTCGACCGGGCCCGCCGCCTCCGCCGCCATCCGGCACCGCCACCGAGCCCGAGGACTGACATGACCGACTCGCCCCGCCCCGACGCCGCTCCCGCCGACCCCGCGTCCGCCGGACCCGCCGACGCCCACGTGCACCGCTTCGAGGAGCCCGCCGACCCGTCCGCTACGGGCACCGGCGCCGCTGCCGGCGTCGCCGACGACGACACGGCCGGATTCGTCGCCGACCAGTACGCGCGCGACATCGCCGAGGTCTCGGCCGTCGAGGTCATCACCACCACGGCCGTCCACCTCATGAGCGCGGCCGCCGTCAAGTGCGGGCTCGCCGACGACCCCGCGACGCAGACCGACCTCGCCGAGGCGCGGAAGCTCATCATCTCGCTCGCCGGGCTCGTCACCGCCGCCTCCCCCGAGCTCGGCGACCAGCACGCCCGCAGCCTCCGCGACGGCCTGCGCTCCCTGCAGCTCGCCTTCCGCGAGGCCTCCCCCTACCCGGACGAGATCGGCAAGGGCCCGGGCGAGAAGTACACCGGCCCCGTCTCGTAGCGGGACGGCGTCGCACGGCGCCCGACCAGGATCCGCCCGCGGTCGGGCCTCGCCGGCAGGGGCCTCAGGACGCCGACGTGATCCGCAGCGCCATGCTGTCCACCCGCTGCGCGATCACGTCGCTGCGCGACCACGCGTCCTGCAGCCGTGCGAGCAGCCCGTCGAGCGCGGCGCGGTCGAGTCCGTCGACGAGCGCGAGCTCGATCACCAGCTCCGGCCCCTCCAGGCGCGCCCGCGGATCCCCCGTCGCGGTGCGGAGCGACACGACCGCCGGCTCCTCGTCGACGCCGGCCCGCAGCGCGGCGGCGACCTCGGGGTCCTCCGGGCTCGGGATCCAGGGCAGCGATCGCGCGACCGCCCAGACGGCGGGTCGGCGCAGCACGAACTCGGTGTCGGACATGGGGTCGAGCACCACGAGGTCGGTCTCCTCGCTGGCGGCGGCCAACGCCACGCGGACCGCGTCGGCGGGGACGGGCCGCGCCGCCGGATTCCAGCGGCCCATGGCCGTGACCGAGGTGAACACCGGCATCACGGTGCGGCCGTCCGGGCCCTGGACCGTGATGATGGACAGCTCGGCGCTCTTGTCGACGGCCAGCCCGTGCTCGCCGACGCCCTCCTCGCCCAGGCGGGCGACGAGCGGGATCAGCAGACGCGAGTCCCGCAACGCGTCCACGACGACCTCCGGGCCCGCCTCACCGCGACCGTGCCGGGCGAGCGCCTCGGCCAGGGCAGGCGGCGCGGAGCCGTCGTCGCCGGGGAAGGCGGTCGGCTCGAACGACCGGCCCGCCCACGGCGTCCCGGCCGAGTCCGCGGACGGGGAGGAGCCGGCCATCATTCCCCGGCGACGTCGAGCGCCTCGCCGAGCGTGAAGGCGCCGGCGTAGAGGGCCTTGCCGACGATGGCGCCCTCGAGGCCGAGCGGCACGAGCTCGCGGAGCGCCTGGATGTCGTCGAGGCTCGACACGCCGCCCGACGCCACGACGGGTCGGCTGGTGCGCTCGAGCACGTCGCGGAGGAGCTGCAGGTTCGGACCCTGGAGCGTGCCGTCCTTCGTCACGTCCGTCACGACGTAGCGCGCGCACCCGGCGTCCTCGAGGCGCTCGAGCACCTCCCAGATGTCGCCGCCGTCCTGCGTCCACCCGCGGGCGGACAGCGTGCGTCCGCGGACGTCGAGACCGACCGCCACCGCCTCGCCGTGCTGCGCGATGACGCTGGCGGCCCACTCGGGGTTCTCGAGCGCTGCCGTGCCGAGGTTGATGCGCGTCGCGCCGCTCTCGAGAGCCACGTCGAGCGACCGGTCGTCGCGGATGCCGCCGGACAGCTCGATCTGGACGCCGTCGATGGCGCGGATCACGCGGGCGATGACGGACAGGTTGTCCCCCCGGCCGAAGGCGGCGTCGAGGTCGACGAGGTGCAGCCACTCGGCACCCTGCTCGGCCCAGTCGCGGGCAGCGTCCACGGGATCCCCGTAGCCGGTCTCCGTGCCGGCCGCTCCCTGGGTGAGGCGCACGGCCTGCCCCCCCGCGACGTCGACGGCGGGCAGCAGGGTCAGGCGGGGCGTGGTGGTGAACTCGCTCATGGGGACCTTCCGAGGATCGGGCGTGCGGGCGTGCGGGCGTGCGGGCCGTCGGCGACGGCGGGAGAGGACGTCAGGCGGCGCGGAGGGTGCCGAGCCAGTTCGCGAGCAGCCGGATCCCGGCGTCGCCCGACTTCTCGGGGTGGAACTGCGTGGCGGTGAGCGGGCCGTTCTCCACGGCGGCGACGAACCGCTCGCCGTGGGTCGCCCAGGTCACCCGGGGCGCGGGGAGCGGGGGGAGCGGATCGATGCCCCACGCCCGGGCCGCGTACGAGTGGACGAAGTAGAACCGCTCCTCCTCGAGGCCGGCGAACAGCGAGGAGCCCTCGGGGACGTCCACGGTGTTCCAGCCCATGTGCGGGAGGACGTCCGACTCGATGCGGTCGACCGTGCCCGGCCACTCCCCCAGGCCCGCGACGTCCACGTCGCGCTCGACGCCCCGGTCGAACATGACCTGCATGCCGACGCAGATGCCGAGCACCGGGCGCCCGCCGGCCAGACGGCGGTCGACGATGCGGTCGCCCCCGGCCGCGCGGAGAGCGCTCATGACGGCGGAGAACGCGCCGACGCCGGGGACCAGGAGGCCGTCGGCCTCGTGCGCGCGCCTCGTGTCGCCCGTCAGCTCGACGTCGGCGCCCGCCAGCTCCAGCGCCTTGACGGCGGAGTGCACGTTGCCGCTGCCGTAGTCGAGGACCACGACGGAGGGGCGCGTCACAGGGCGCCCTTCGTGGAGGGGATGCCGGACACGCGCGGGTCGAGCTCCTTGGCCTGACGGAACGCGCGGGCGAACGACTTGAACTCCGCCTCGGCGATGTGGTGCGGGTCGCGACCGCCCAGGACGGTCACGTGGACGGTGAGGCCCGCGTGGAAGGTGATGGCCTCGAACACGTGGCGGACCATGGACCCGGTGAAGTGCCCGCCGATGAGGTGCATCTCGAAGCCCGCGGGCTCGCCGGAGTGCACGAGGAACGGGCGGCCGGAGATGTCGACGACGGACTGGACGAGCGCCTCGTCGAGCGGGACGAGCGCATCGCCGAAGCGCGCGATGCCGGACTTGTCGCCGAGCGCCTCGCGGATGGCCTGGCCGAGGACGATGCCGACGTCCTCCACGGTGTGGTGCACGTCGATGTGGGTGTCGCCCGTGGCGGTGACCTTCAGGTCGGTCAGCGAGTGCTTCGCGAAGGCGGTGAGCATGTGGTCGTAGAACGGGACCGAGGTGCTGATCTCGGAGGCGCCGGTGCCGTCGAGGTCGAGCTGGAGATCGATGCGGGACTCGCTGGTCTGCCGCGTGACGTGCGCGGTGCGCGCGGGGGTGCTCATGATGACCATGCTACCGACCGGTCCCGACGGGCCCGCCCCGGTGCCGGCCGCCACCAGGAGCCGAGGCGGACCCGCGCCGCGCCCTCCCGCCGCCGAGGAGGGACGCAGGATCAGTGCGCGTACTCGGCGGGGACGGCGAGCTGCTGGCCGGCCGCGACGTCCGACGTGGGCAGGCGGTTGAGGTCGACGACCGAGGCGATGACGTCGCGCGGGTCCGCCGACGGCGCGATCTCCTCCGCGAGGTCCCACAGGGACTGGCCGCTCGAGACCGTCACGTACTCGAACGTGGTGCCCGAGGCGTCCTTGGCGGCGACCGCCGCGCCGCCGTTGAGGGCGACGAGCCCGGCGCCGAGCGCGAGCGGGGCCGCGACCAGGGCGGTGAGGACGATGCGGCCGCGCCGCGTGATGCGCAGGCGCGTGCGGGGCGCGACGGCGGCCTCCGGGGCGGATGCGTCGAGGACGGCGGCCGTGGTGGCATCGGCTGTGGTGACGGTGCGGAGTGCTGCTGCGGTGTTCATGGTGACCTCTCGTGCGAGACGGTGGGGCGTCGAGGCGACGCGCCCTGCGGTGCAGTGCGGTACGGCATGCGATGCGGGTCGGGCAGCCCGCACCCGGCTCTCGGCCGGGAGAGCCGGGTGCGAAGCTGTGTTCCGAACATACATTCGAATCACGGCCTCCGCAAGCCCTCATCGGCCTCGGACGGGCTCCGGACGCGCGACACGCTCGAACAGGTGTTTGCCCGGGGTGCCTCGGCTGGATACAGTTTCGAGTGCCTGGAGTCCATTCGACCGGGTACCACCGACATCGCCCCCGTGAGGGCGTCCGCCCGCCGGGCCGACGAGCCGCGGAGGCGTCGGCGACGAGAGGCGGACCGTGCCATGGCGGACGAGCGAGCAGCGGGCGGTGGCGCCACGAGGCGCCGCAAGAGCCTCAGCGAGAAGCAGATCTCGATCCTGGAGTTCATCCAGCGCACCATCGCCGGACAGGGGTACCCGCCGAGCATGCGGGAGATCGGCGACGCCGTCGGCCTCGCCTCGCTCTCGAGCGTCACGCACCAGCTGAACCAGCTCGAGCTCTCCGGCTACCTGCGGCGCGACCCGAACCGCCCGCGCGCGCTCGAGGTCCTCATCGACCTGCCCGGCACCGGCGCGGCGGAGGGCGGCGAGCCGGCGACGCCCGTCGGCGACGCCGCGATGGTGCCCATGGTCGGCCGGATCGCGGCCGGCATCCCCATCACCGCGGAGCAGATGGTGGAGGAGGTCTTCCCCCTCCCCCGGCAGCTCGTCGGCAAAGGCGACCTCTTCATGCTGCGGGTGGTCGGCGACTCCATGATCGACGCCGCCATCTGCGACGGCGACTGGGTGGTCGTGCGCCAGCAGAAGACGGCCGAGAACGGCGACATCGTCGCCGCCATGCTCGACGACGAGGCGACCGTCAAGGTCTTCCGCCAGCGCGACGGCCACACCTGGCTGCTGCCACGCAACAGCGCGTTCGAGCCGATCCTCGGGGACTTCGCCGAGGTCGTCGGCAAGGTCGTGGCGGTCATGCGCTCCGTCTGATCCGGCGCCGCGTCGCGCACGAGAGCGGCCGTCCCCCGAGGGGGACGGCCGCTCTCGTGCGTCGCGGCGGCGCCGGTCAGCTCGCGGGCACCACCGCGTAGGCCTGGACCTGCGCCTCCTGCTCGGCCGTGACCAGCGCGCGCACGCGCGTGCCCTCCTCGACGTACGAGGTCTCGAGCACCTTCGCGCCGTCGTGCAGCATCGCGACGACCTCGCCGTGCTCGAAGGGCACCAGCAGGTCGACCTCGATGGTGGGCTGCGGGAGCAGCTCGGCGATGCGCCGACGCAGCTCGTCGACGCCCTCGCCCGTCCGGGCGGAGACGAAGACGCCCTGCGGCGCGAGGCCGCGGAGGACGACGCGGTCGTCGTCCGACGCGAGGTCGCTCTTGTTGAAGACGACGATCTCCGGGATCGACGACGCGTCGACCTCGGCGATGACCTCGTGGACGGTGGCGAGCTGCGCCGCCGGGTCAGGGTGCGAGGCGTCGACCACGTGGACCAGGACGTCGGCGTCGGCGAGCTCCTCCAGCGTCGAGCGGAACGCCTCCACCAGCTGGTGGGGCAGGTTCCGCACGAAGCCGACGGTGTCGGCGAGCGTGTACAGCTGCCCCTGGTCCGTCTCCGTCTTCCGCACGGTCGCGTCGAGCGTCGCGAACAGCGCGTTCTCGACCAGCACGCCGGCCTTCGTCACCCGGTTGAGGAGCGACGACTTCCCGGCGTTCGTGTACCCGACGATGGCGACCGAGGGCACGGAGTGCCGATCGCGGTTGGCGCGCTTGGTGTCGCGCGCCGGCTTCATCGCCTGGATCTGCTTGCGGAGACGCGCCATGCGCGTGTTGATGCGACGGCGGTCGAGCTCGATCTTCGTCTCGCCGGGACCACGGGATCCCATGCCCGCCCCCGCGCCGCCCACCTGGCCGCCGGCCTGCCGCGACATCGAGTCGCCCCAGCCGCGGAGGCGCGGCAGCAGGTACTGCAGCTGCGCGAGCTCGACCTGGGCCTTGCCCTCGCGGCTCTTGGCGTGCTGGCTGAAGATGTCGAGGATGACGGCCGTGCGGTCGATGACCTTGACCTTCACCACGTCCTCCAGCGCACGCCGCTGGCTGGGCGCCAGCTCCGTGTCGGCGATGACGGTGTCCGCGCCGACGGCGGCGACGAGCGCGCGCAGCTCCTCCGCCTTGCCGCGGCCGAAGTAGGTGCTCGGGTCCGGCGTGGGACGGCGCTGCAGGAGCCCGTCGAGCACCACGGCGCCCGCCGTCTCGGCGAGGGCGGCGAGCTCCCGCATGCTGTTCTCGGCGTCGTCGACCGAGCCCTGGGAGTAGACGCCGATGAGGACGACGTTCTCCAGGCGCAGCTGCCGGTACTCGACCTCGGTGACGTCCTCGAGCTCGGTCGAGAGGCCGGCGACGCGGCGGAGCGCCTGCCGGTCGGCCCGCTCGCTCTGGTCGCCGTCGGATCCCTGCTCGGTGTCAGGGCTCGCGGACAGCGCCTGCGCGCCGGATCCGCGGAAGAGGGCGTAGCCGGCGGACCGCTCCTCCGCCCGGGCGAGGACGCGCGCGACGACGTCGTCCCCGATGCTGGTCTCGGTGGACGTCGTCGTCGTGTCCGCGGACTCGTGGTCGTGCTCGTCGTGCGTGATCATGTGCTCCCATCGTAGCCTCGGCGTCCGGTATCGTCCCGTGCATGGCCGACGCGCATTACTTCTCCTCGTCGCCGGCCGGGCCCCTGCGCACCCGCACGATCACGGTCGAGCTGGGCGGACGGACGGTCGACGTCGAGACCGCGGGCGGGGTGTTCAGCCCCGAGCACGTCGACCAGGGGACCCTCGTGCTGCTCCGGAGCGTCCCGGCCCCTCCGGCGGAGGGGCACGTGCTGGACGTGGGATGCGGCTGGGGTCCCGTCGCGCTCGATCTCGCGATGCGGTCGCCGGCGGCCACCGTGTGGGCGGTCGACGTGAACGAGCGGGCCCTCGAGCTGACGCGGGCGAACGCCCGGTCCCTCGGTCTCGAGAACGTCAACGCCGTGCTGCCCGAGGATGTTCCCGCCGGGCTGTCGTTCGCCACCGTGTGGTCGAACCCCCCGATCCGCGTCGGCAAGGACGCGCTGCACGGCATCCTGCTCGACTGGCTCCCGCGGCTCGCGGCCGACGCCGACGCGTGGCTCGTCGTGCAGCGCAACCTCGGGTCCGACTCGCTGCAGCGCTGGCTCGCCGCGACCCTGCCGGACGGGCTCGAGACGACGCGCGCCGCGTCCGACAAGGGCTTCCGCGTGCTGCGGGTGCACCGCGCCGCGGGCAGCAACGGCGCCTAGCCGCATCGCTCCGCTCAGCGCGCCCGCCGCGGGCGCGATCCGGATCGCGCCCGCCCGAGGCGGGAGGCCGGATCAGGCCAGCGCCACGACCCCGTCGAACACGAGCTCCGCGGGACCCGAGAGCCCGACGTGCTCGCCGTCCTCCGTCGGGAACATCCGCACCCCGAGCACGCCGCCGGGCACCTGCACCCGCCACTGGTGCGGGGCCGCGGCACCCGCCCAGTGCCGGGTCGCGAGGGCGGCCGCCGCCGCGCCCGTGCCGCAGCTCAGCGTCTCGCCGCTGCCGCGCTCGTGCACGCGCATGGTGATGTGGCCGACGCCGTCCACCACGAGCGGGTCGGCGGGCACCACGAGCTCGACGTTCGCGCCGTCGGCGGGCTCGGGATCCAGCTGGGGGACGAACGCGAGGTCCGCCTCGGCCAGCTCGTCCTCGCTCGACAGCGCGACGACCACGTGCGGGTTGCCCACGTCGATGCCGAGGCCCGGCCGGGCGACCTGGAGGTCCTTCGCGCGCACGAGCGGCTCGCCGCCCGCGAGGGCCCAGCGGCCGAGGTCCACCTGGAAGCCGGAACCGCTGCGCTGCACGTCGCGGACGCCCGCGCGGGTGCCGATGGCGACGGTGCGTCCCGGAGGCAGCTCGATGAGCCCGTTCTCGATGAGGAAGAGCGTGAACACGCGGATGCCGTTGCCGCACATCTCGGCCGGGCTGCCGTCGACGTTGCGGTAGTCCATGAACCACTCGGCGTCCGGGTCCTCGTCGAGGGCGGCGCGGCCCTCGGGGATGCGGCGGGAGAGGACGGCGCGGATGGTCCCGTCGGCGCCGATGCCGAAGTGGCGGTCGCAGAGCGACTGCACCTGGGTGTCGGTCAGGTCGATCTCGCCCGCGGGATCGGCGAACAGCACGAAGTCGTTGCCCGTGCCCTGGCCCTTGGTGAACTGCAGGTCTGCCATCCCGCCAGCCTACGGGCGCGCCGACGGGAGGGCGTCGAGGGCGTGCGCGAGGAGGTCGGGGTCGCGTGCGTCGAGGCGCACCGCGTCGGCGTAGCGGCCGAACCACGACACCTGGCGGCGCGCGTACCGGCGGGTGAGCGCGCGCGTCTCCTCCACCGCCTCCGCCTCGCTCAGCTCTCCCGCGAGCTGCCGCGCCGCCTGCGCGTAGCCGATGGCTCGGGATGCCGTCACTCCGTCCGCGAGCCCCGCGGGCAGGAGGCGCGCGACCTCGTCGACGAGGCCCTCCGCCCACATCCCGGCCACCCGCGCGTCGAGGCGCGGCACGAGCTCCTCCCGCGGCAGCGTCAGCGTGAGGATTCGGGCGGGACGCCACGCGCTCGGCTCGGCGGACGCGCGCTCCGGCTGCGGTCCCGTCATCTCGACGACCTCGAGGGCGCGCACGAGCCGCCGTCCGTTGTGGGCGCCGATGCGCTGGGCGGCGGCGGGATCCAGCTGCCGGAGCCGACGGTGCAGCATGCCGGGCCCCGTCTCGGCGAGCTCCCGCTCGAGCCGCTCGCGGATCTCGGGATCGGTGCCGGGGAACGCGTAGTCGAAGAGCACGGACGACGCGTACAGACCGGATCCGCCGACGAGGATCGGGACCGCTCCGCGGGCGAGGATGTCCGTGACCACCGCCCGGGCGTCCTCCTGGTAGGCCGCGACGGTGGCCTCCGCCGTCACGTCGAGGACGTCGAGGAGGTGGTGCGGCACCCCGCGCCGTCCGGCCTCGGGCAGCTTCGCGGTGCCGATGTCCATGCCGCGGTAGAGCTGCATGGCGTCGGCGTTGACGATCTCCGCGCTCCGGCCGTCGGACCGGAGCCGCTCCGCGATGTCCAGCGACAGGGCCGACTTGCCCGTCCCCGTGGCACCGACGACCGCGACGAGCCCGGTCACGCGTGCGGGTGGCGGGGCAGGGCCGTCGGGGCGCCGTCGCCGACGCGCAGCGACGGGAGGCCCAGGGAGACGCGCGGCGCTCCCCCGGCCGACGCGCCGACCGCGGGGGTCGGCACGCCGCAGGAGTCGGCCTGGGCGCGCTCGTACGCATCGCCGGCGCGGGTGCGGCGGATGCGCAGCGGAGTCTGGTCTACCGAGTCGGCGATCAGGTGGAACGGCGCCGCGCGGGTGATCTCCACCTGCACCGCGTCGCCGGGGCGGGGCTCGCCGCTGCCCGCGGGCACGTCGAGGTGCACGAGGCGCCCGTCCTGGGCCCGGCCGGTGACGCGTCGCGTGTCGCCGTCCTTCCGGCCCTCGTGGGCGCTGACGAGCACCTCGACGGTGCGGCCGACCACGCGCTGGTTCTCCTCGTGGCTGATGCGCTCCTGCAGGGCCGTGAGGCGCCCGTAGCGCTCGGCCACCACGTCCGCCGGGACCTGCTCGTCCATGGTCGCCGCGGGGGTGCCCGGGCGGATGGAGTACTGGAACGTGAACGCGGACGAGAACCGCGCCGCCTCGACCACGCGGAGGGTCTCCCGGAAGTCGTCCTCGGTCTCGCCCGGGAAGCCCACGATGATGTCGGTGGTGATCGCGGCGTCCGGGATGCGGGTGCGCACGCGGTCGAGGATCCCGAGGAAGCGCTCGGACCGGTAGGACCGCCGCATGGCCTTCAGGACCCGATCGGACCCGGACTGCAGCGGCATGTGCAGCTGCGGCATGACGGCGGGCGTCTCCGCCATCGCGTCGATGACGTCGTCGGTGAACGCGGCGGGATGCGGGCTGGTGAAGCGGATGCGCTCGAGGCCGTCGATGGCGCCCGCGGCGCGCAGCAGCTTGCCGAACGCCCGGCGATCGCCGAACTCGACGCCGTACGAGTTCACGTTCTGGCCGAGGAGCGTGACCTCGACGGCGCCGTCGTCGACCAGCGCCTGGATCTCGGCGAGGATGTCGCCCGGCCGGCGGTCCTTCTCCTTGCCGCGCAGGGCCGGCACGATGCAGAAGGTGCAGGTGTTGTTGCACCCGACGGAGATGGAGACCCAGCCGCTCGCGATCTCGTCGCGCTTCGTCGGCAGCGTCGACGGGAACGTCTCGAGGCTCTCCAGGATCTCGAGCTGCGCCTCGCCGTTGTGGCGCGCGCGCTCCAGGAGCGCGGGGAGGGCGCCCATGTTGTGGGTGCCGAAGACGACGTCGACCCACGGCGCCTTCTCCAGCACGGTCGCGCGGTCCTTCTGCGCGAGGCAGCCGCCGACGGCGATCTGCATGCCCTCGTGCCGGCGCTTGACGCCCGCGAGATGGCCGAGGTTGCCGTAGAGCTTGTTGTCGGCGTTCTCGCGGACGGCGCAGGTGTTGATGACCACGATGTCCGCCTCCGCTCCCTCGGCGGAGACGTACCCGGCCGCCTCGAGCGAGCCCGTGAGCCGCTCGGAGTCGTGGACGTTCATCTGGCAGCCGTAGGTGCGGACCTCGTACGTGCGGGGCCGGTCTTCAGCGGGAGGGACGGCGACACGGACATGCTCGACGACGGTGCTCATGATCCGTCAATCCTACGTGCGGGGTCGCGGCCCGTTCCCCCGACCGGATCAGCGGAAGCGGACGCGGGACGACCCGCGCCGGGTCGCCAGCGCCGCCTTCGCGGCATCGCGCACCACGCCGCCGCCGTAGCCGCGGCGCATCAGGAACGACGTCAGGCGCCGTTCGGCCGTCTCGTCGTCGTACGACGACAGCTGCCCGACGCGCTTCATGGCGGCCTCGGTGGCCCGCGCCAGCTCGTCGTCCGGCTGCTCGGCCATGGCCTCCTCGATGACGAGCGGGTCGAGCTTGCGGCGGCGCATCTCCATCTCGACCGATCGTCGCCCGAGGCCCTTCCGGTCGAGGTGCGTATGCAGGATCTGCTCCGCCAGCGCGGCCTCGTCGATGTACTGCAGCGACACGTAGCGTGCGAGGGTCTCCTCGGCGATGTCCGGGTCGATCTCCGCCCCGTCGAGCACCTCCCGAGCCTCCGCGAGCGAGAGGCCTCGCCCTCGCAGCCGGTTGGCGAGGACGTTGTCGGCGCGACGACGCTGCCGTTCGGGCGTGCGCTCGGCCGCCCGCTCCTCCTCCGCCTCCGCCTCGCGCCGCTCGTCCTCGACCCGCTGCTCCTCGAGCTGGATCATGTCCCGGCGGTACGCCTCGTCCTGCTCAGCGCGGGCGCGTGCGCGCTCCGCACGCTCCTCCTCGGCTCGCCAGGCGGCGGGGATCTCCTCCGCGGCCGCCTCCGCGGGCGACGATGCCGGGGCGTCCCAGCCGTCGACGGCGTCGGAGGCGACGCCCGCCCCCGCGGCCGGCTCGGGGGCCGACGTGCCGCGCGAGGCCTGCGCCTCCGCCTCGGCGAGCACTCGGCGCGCCACGGCGATGCGCTCCTGCGCCGCCAGGGCGCGACCGGCCTCGGATGCGTCGACGGCGGCACCGATGGTGACGATGCCGTCCACCTCGGTCACCGTGCGGCCGCGGGACGGGTGCGTCGACCCGTCACGCGCATCGGCCGTCCCGTCGACAGGGTCGGTCGGCTCGACCGGAGGGTCGGCCGGTTCGACGAGCGGCCGGGCGGCGGCCCTGCGCGAGCGACGGTCCGCGAGGGAGGCGACGGGGGCGACCTCATCGGGCCCGGGGCCCGTGCCCTGCTCGCCGGCGGAGGGGAATCTGACCATGGTGCGTCCGTCCTCGGGCGGCCGACCGTCGACGACGGGTCGGACCGGTGTCGTGCAGGTGCGGGAGGGCGGGGCGCGTCATGGTGACGCGCCCCGCCGTGGAGCGTCGGCTCAGGCGCTCTTGCGCGCGGACGCCTTGGGCGCGGCCGCGACGACGGGAGCCGGTGCGGCGTCGGCCGCAGCCGCATCCGCGTTCGGGTCCTTGACGAGGCCGAGCTTGACCTTGATCTTCTGCTCGATCTCGGCCGCGATGTCCGGGTTGTTGAGGAGGTGCTTGCGCGAGTTCTCCTTGCCCTGGCCGAGCTGGTCGCCGTCGTAGGTGTACCAGGCGCCGGACTTGCGGACGATCTCGTGCTCGACGCCGAAGTCGATGAGGCTGCCCTCGCGGGAGATGCCGGTGCCGTACAGGATGTCGAACTCGGCCTGCTTGAAGGGCGGCGCCATCTTGTTCTTGACGACCTTCACGCGCGTGCGGTTGCCGACCGCGTCGGTGCCGTCCTTCAGCGTCTCGATGCGCCGGATGTCGAGGCGGACCGAGGCGTAGAACTTGAGCGCCTTGCCACCCGCGGTGGTCTCCGGGCTGCCGAAGAAGACGCCGATCTTCTCGCGCAGCTGGTTGATGAAGATCATGGTGGTCTGGGTCTGGTTGAGCCCACCCGTGAGCTTGCGGAGGGCCTGCGACATGAGCCGCGCCTGGAGGCCGACGTGCGAGTCGCCCATCTCGCCCTCGATCTCGGCGCGCGGCACGAGCGCCGCGACCGAGTCGATGACGACGAGGTCGATGGACCCGGAGCGCACGAGCATGTCGGCGATCTCCAGGGCCTGCTCGCCCGTGTCAGGCTGGGACACGAGGAGCGCGTCGATGTCGACGCCGAGCTTCTTCGCGTACTCGGGGTCGAGAGCGTGCTCCGCGTCGATGAAGGCGGCGATGCCGCCGGCGCGCTGCGCGTTCGCGATGGCGTGCAGCGTGAGCGTGGTCTTCCCGGACGACTCGGGGCCGTAGATCTCGACGATGCGGCCGCGCGGCAGCCCGCCGATGCCGAGCGCCACGTCCAGGGCGACGGAGCCGGTGGGGATGACGGCGACCGGGGCCCGCTCGTCGCTGCCCAGGCGCATGACCGAGCCCTTGCCGAACTGCCGGTCGATCTGGGCGAGCGCGGTCTCTAGGGACTTCTCGCGGTCTGCGGATGATGCCATGGGGTGCTCCTCGTGTCGAAGGTGGGGTGCCTGCAGGCTGTCGCTCCGATCCCGCTGGCCGCGGGGTCCGGCGCCGACAAGGCGGCGGGTGATCTCCGCGAGGTGCACGTTATGCGGCGCCGCCGACATCCCTGCCGGAGGGGCCGGACCCGTGCAGTCCCGCTTCGAATCGCTCCTGTGGGGAGACTACGCGCGTTCGAAGGGATATTCGAACGACGCGCCGTACGGCGCGCCGGGATCCCGACGCGGACCGGAGGCGGACGAAGCGCCCGTCGGGCTGGCGCGGGGCTCGAGCAGGACGGCGCCGCCGCCTCAGGCTCGGGGCTCGGGGAGTCCTGCGCCGTTCCAACGGGAGCGGGGCACGTCCTGCGCGCGGCAGAGCGCCAGCCAGACCTCGCGGGCGGGGGTGCCGTCGCGCAGCGCCTGCGCCGACGTGCGGCCCCCGAGCTCGCCGAGCACCAGGTCCGCGACGAGCACCGGCCCGTAACCGGCTCCGAACTCGTCGGAGACGGCCCGCTGGAACTCGCTCAGTCGCATGCCGACAACGGTACCCGCTCGTCCCGGCACGACGACGCCCCGCCCGTCACGAGGACGGGCGGGGCGGGAGGGCGTGCGGTGGGCGGGGGCTCAGCGGGCGACGAGCCCGCTGTCGAAGCCGGCGACCAGGTCGTCCGGGATGGTGTCGGGGATGGGGTTGAGCGCCTCGATGACGGCGAGACGGTCGCCGACCTCGCGCATGATGACCGAGATGGGGGTGTCGAGCGCGTCGGCGACGGAGGCGAGGATCTCGCTCGACGCCTCCTTCTGACCCCGCTCGACCTCGCTGAGGTAGCCGAGCGCGACGCTCGCCTTGCTGGCGACCTGGCGGAGCGTGCGCCCCTTCTGCAGGCGGAAGTCCCGAAGGACGTCGCCGATCTCCTGACGGACTAGAACCACGGGACCCTCCTCGTTCTGCCTGGTGCCTGATCGAACCGGAGGTCCGGGGCGGATGCGAGAGCATCTGGCCGAGGACCAAGGCTAAGCACGGGCACTGGGCGTTGCTTGTGAACCTGCTTACGACAACGCGGGATGCGCATCAGATGTTCCCGTCGGAGTCGAGCGCGTCGACGAGTGCCGTGAGGGCCGCGCGGACGACTCCGGCGCGGACCGCCTGACGGTCCCCGTCGAGGTGCAGCGCGACGGCGCGGGAGTCGCCGTCGATGGACAGGCCGACGAAGGCCGTGCCCGGCCGCTGCCCGTCCTGGGGATCCGGACCCGCGGCGCCGGTCGTGGAGACGCCGACGTCGGCGGGGCGTCCGTCGATGGCGCACGCCTGGCGGACGCCGCGCGCCATCTGACGGGCGACGTCGGGGTGCACCGCCCCGTGGACCGCGAGGATGGAGGACTCGACGCCGAGGATGGTGCGCTTGAGCGCCGTGTCGTAGGACACGATGCCGCCCGACAGGGCCCGCGAGGCGCCGGGGACCCCCACGAGGGCCGCCGTGAGGAGGCCGCCCGTGAGCGATTCGGCCACCGCGAGGCGGCGGCCGCTCGCGACGAGGGCGGCGATGACCCGCCCGGCGAGCTGCTCGTCGGTGGCGTCCGCCGACGTGTTCACGACGCCCGCTCCGCGCGCAGGGCCTGGCGCATGTAGTCGAGGCCGGAGAGGACGGTGAGCACCAGGGCGATGGACATGAGCACGGCGTTGACGACGTGCATGCCGTCCCCCATCACGTCCCACAGCGGGAGCAGCGCCACGCTGATGGCGACGGCCTGGGCGACGGTCTTCAGCTTGCCGCCCCGTGACGCCGCCACGACGCGGTCGCGGAGCACGGCGAAGCGGTATGCCGTGATGCCGAGCTCGCGCACGAGGATCACGATGGTCACCCACCAGGGGAGCTCGCCGAGCACGGAGAGCATCACGAGCGCGGCGCCCGTGAGCACCTTGTCGGCGATGGGGTCGAGCAGCTTCCCGAGGTCGGTGACCAGGTTGCGGCTCCGGGCGATGTGGCCGTCGATGCCGTCGGTCGCGATGGCGATCACGAACAGGGCGGCGGCCGCGTAGCGGAGCGGGCCGTCGGCGCCGTCGTCCGCCGCGAGCAGCACGACGAAGACGGGGGCCAGCAGGATCCGGGCGATGGTCAGGACGTTGGCGACGTTCCACGGGCTCGCGGGCGAGTCCCCCGCGCGCCAGACGCGGGGAGCGCCGGACGCGCCGGTCCGTGCTGCGTTCCCGTCGGCCATGGCGATCAGTCCCTGCCCGTCAGGCCCCAGGCGTCGTCGTCGCCCTCGGCCTCCACCTGCTCGTACGCGTCCAGGTCCTTGTGCAGCGGATCCGACGGATAGCGGTCCGCGTCGTCCCCGTCGTCGGCAGCACCGGTGGCGGATGCGGAGGCGGCCGGTGCCGAGGCGGGCGCCGGTGCCGGCGTCTCCCCGCGCAGCGTCGCGAGGACGCCGGGGAGCTGCTCGGCCGAGACGAGCACGTCGCGAGCCTTCGACCCCTCGGACGGGCCGACGATCTCCCGCGCCTCGAGGAGGTCCATGAGGCGGCCGGCCTTGGCGAAGCCCACGCGGAGCTTGCGCTGCAGCATCGACGTGGATCCGAACTGCGTGCTGACGACGAGCTCGGCGGCCGCGAGCAGCACCTCGAGGTCGTCGCCGATGTCCGCGTCGATCTCCTTGCGCTCGGCGGCGACCGCGACGTCCTGCCGGTACTCGGGGCGGGCCTGGCGGGTGACGTGCTCCACCACCTTGGCGATCTCCGCCTCCTGCACCCACGCGCCCTGCACGCGGACGGCCTTGTTGGCGCCCATGGGGAGGAACAGGCCGTCGCCCTGTCCGATGAGCTTGTCCGCGCCGGGCTGGTCGAGGATGACGCGGGAGTCGGTCATGCTCGACACCGCGAAGGCGAGGCGCGACGGGACGTTCGCCTTGATGAGGCCCGTGACGACGTCGACGGACGGGCGCTGCGTCGCGAGCACGAGGTGGATGCCGGCCGCGCGGGCGAGCTGCGTGATGCGGACGATCGAGTCCTCGACGTCGCGCGGCGCGACCATCATGAGGTCGGCCAGCTCGTCCACCACCACGAGGAGGTAGGGGTAGGGGCGGAGCGTCCGCTCGCTGCCCTCCGGGAGGACGATGCTGCCGCCCGTCACGGCCTTGTTGAAGTCGTCGATGTGGCGGAAGCCGAAGCTGGCGAGGTCGTCGTACCTCATGTCCATCTCCTTCACCACCCACTGCAGCGCCTCGGCCGCCTTCTTCGGGTTGGTGATGATGGGCGTGATGAGGTGCGGGACGCCGGCGTAGATGGTGAGCTCCACGCGCTTGGGGTCGATGAGCACCATGCGCACGTCGCTCGGCTTCGCGCGCATGAGGAGCGAGGTGATCATGGAGTTCACGAAGCTCGACTTGCCGGAGCCCGTGGATCCGGCGACCAGGAGGTGGGGCATCTTCGCGAGGTTGGCGATGACGTAGCCGCCCTCGACGTCCTTGCCGACGCCGATGGTCATCGGATGGGCGCTGTTCGTGGCGGCGGACGAGCGCAGCACGTCGCCCAGGGAGACGATCTCGCGATCGGTGTTCGGGATCTCCACGCCGATGGCGCTGCGTCCCGGGATGGGCGAGAGGATGCGGACCTCGTTCGAGGCGACGGCGTAGCTGATGTTCTTCGCGAGGGCCGTGACGCGCTCGACCTTGACCCCGGGGGCCAGCTCGAGCTCGTACCGGGTCACGGTGGGGCCGCGCGAGAAGCCCGTGACCGTCGCATCGACCTGGAAGTTGGTGAGGACCTCGGTGAGCGCGCGGACCACCTCGTCGTTGACGGAGGAGCGGGACTTGGCGGGCGTGCCCGGCGAGAGGGTGCTCGCGGCGGGCAGGCGGTACGGCGCCTGCGGGGCGTCCGACGCGCCCGTGACCGTGGCGGCCTCCGACCCGTCGTCCTCGAAGCCGGGGAGGACGGCGGGCTCGTCGTCGTCGCGGATGCCGGTGGGGTGCGCGGGGATGGTCGGGAGGATCGCCGTGGCCGCGGCGTCCACGACGGGGGCGTCGAGGTCGATCCGGCGGGTGGCGGCGTCGTCGCCCGCGAAGGCACCGGGCTCAGGGCGCGTCGAGTCCGGGTCCACCGTGCGGTCGATGACCGCGGTCGGAGCCTCGGCTGCCGGTCGGCGCGGCGGGCGCACCGGGTCGTCCTCGTCGTCGGATCCCGCGTGCGGCGCCAGGACCGGGCTGTCGAACGCCGGGGCGTCCTCGCGCTGGCTGCGGTTGCGACGCCACCACGGCAGGCTGTCGGTGTCCACGGGGCCGTCGTCGTCGACGCCGTCCAGCTCCACCTGCTGGGTCGCACCGGACCTGCGGGCGGCGCGCTCGGCCGCGCGCTGCTCCTCGTCGACCGGCGGGGCGCCGAACAGGTACGAGTAGAGCTCGCGCAGGCGGACGCCGACGCGGTTCGGCGGCGTGCGCGTGATGATGAAGAGGGAGAGCACCAGGAGGATCCCGGCGACGATGCCCGCGCCGATGGACGTGATGAGCAGCGCCAGGGGCGCCGCCAGCACCCAGCCGAGCACTCCCCCGGCGCGAGCGAGGGCGAGCATGCCGTCGCGCGGATCCGGAGCCCCGTTGAACAGGTGGCAGAGCGCGGCGATGGAGACGAGGAAGAGCGTCACGCCGACCCCGATGCGCCCGTTGTCGCTGACCGAGGAGGGGTGGCGGAACAGCCAGAGCGCCAGGAGGACCATGACGATGGGCAGCGCGAACGCCACCCGGCCGAAGAGCCCGCCGAACGTGTAGGCGTCGAACGCCATGGCCACGTCGTTGAGCGGGTTGAACCACTCGACGACGACCCCGGCGACAGCGAGCACCACGAGCAGGAAGGGGATGCCGTCGCGGCGCTCCTCCTTCGCGAGCTTCTCCGGTCCGAGGGCGCGGAACAGGGCGCCGGTGGCGTGGGCGAGCCCCATCCAGGCGGCGACGAGCGGCCCGCGGCGCTCCGGCTGCACGGGGTAGGCGACGGTCTGCTGCTTCGTCTCGGCGGCACGCCCCTTGCGCGGGGGCGTGGCACGCGGCGCGCCCGAGGAGGTCTTCCCGGCGCGGCTGGTCGACCTGGTGCTCGTAGCCATGCGTCCCACGTTATCCCGCACCGCCGTCCGCGACGGTCCGCCGGGCCGGACGGGACGCTCCCCGCCCGGCCGCGGCATCAGTACCGGATCGCGTCGATGACCGACACGCGGACGGCGACCAGCGCCGGCATCAGGCCCGCGATCGCGCCCACCGCGAGGGACGCGCCGAGGCCGAGCAGCGCCGCCGAGAGCGGGAACGGCGGGAACTCCGTGACGCCCGAGGCGACGAACGACAGGATCCACGGGTTCTTCACGATCGCGACGGCCGCCATGACGCCGACCACGCCCGCCGCCATCGTGGCGACGATGCTCTCCATCATCACCGCGAAGAAGACCCGGCCCGCGCTCGCGCCGAAGCTGCGGCGGACGCCGATCTCGCGGATCCGCTGCTTGACGGTCACCAGCGAGATGTTCACGAGCCCGAGCGCACCCAGCAGGAGCACGAGCCCCGCCACTCCCCCGACGAGGATCTTCAGCGACAGCAGCGGGTCGTAGTCGTAGGTCCCGTAGTCGTTCCGGTTCACGGACGCCTCCACGCCCTCGGGCGCGGAGGCCGCGACGTCGGACCGGATGGCCTCGGACAGGCCGTCGGCCTCGTCCTCCGGGACCCACAGCTCCATCTGCGGGCTCATGCCAGCCAGCGCGTCCGCGCCCATCATCCGCTCGGCGGTCGCGGACAGCACGTACATCGACGGCGGCTCCTGCTCGTACATGTCGGGGACGACGCCCACGACCACCGCCGTGCGCTCGCCCTGCTCGCCCCGCAGCACGACCGTGGGATGCGACGCGACGGCGGGCGAGCCCATGCCGGCCAGGAACGCGCGGTTGACGACGAGGGTCGGGGCGAGCAGGTCGGCGTCGCGGTCGCCGAACCACCGGCCGTCCACCACGTCGACGCGGCGCATCTGGCCGTAGTCGGGATCCACCACCGTGCCCTGCACCTCGGCGGTCCCGCCCGGGAGCTCGACCGACAGCGGCGCATAGCCGATCACGGTCGACCAGGTGATGCCGTAGCGGGCCGCGACGTCCGCGAGGAGCTCGCGCTGGTCGTCGTACGGCATCCCCTGCCCCGTCTCCGAGTACATGGACACGGAGAGCGAGGCCGGTCGCCCGGACTGCCGCTCGAACTGCTCCGTCTGCGCCTGCTGCACGACCGCGCCGAGCCCGACGACGGACGTGATCGCCGCCACCGCGACCGCGACGCCGATGAGGGAGAGGAGGACGCGCGTGCGGTGGATCCGCAGCTCCGCCCACGCCTCGACGACCGCGCCGACGAGGCCCGTGCCCGTCCGCGCCAGCCACCCGCTCACGCGACGGCCTCGCGGACGAGGACCTCGGACGGGGCGAGCACGCCGGCCTCCAGCCGGTGGTGCCGGTCGGCGCGCGCGGCGACCGTCGGGTCGTGCGTGATGGTGACGAGGGCCGCGCCGGACGCGTGCGCGACCTCGGCGAGCAGGGTCATCACGGTGGCGCCCGTCTCGATGTCGAGGGCGCCCGTGGGCTCGTCCGCGAGGATCAGCCGCGGCGACCGGACGAGCGCGCGGGCGATGGCCACGCGCTGCCGCTCGCCCCCGGAGAGGGTCTCGGGCATGGAGTCGATCCGGTGGCCGAGGCCCACGCGCTCCAGCATGTCGGCCGCGATGGACGCCCGACGCCAGAAGGTGCGGCCGGTGGAGTACAGCAGCGGCGTCATCACGTTCTCCCGCGCCGTGCGTCCCTGCAGCAGGTTGAACTGCTGGAAGATGAAGCCGATGTCGCCGCCGCGCGCCCGGTCGCGCCGGGAGCCGGAGACCCGGGCCATCGGCACGTCGTCGAGGAGCACCTCGCCCGTGGTCGGGGTGTCCAGCAGCCCGAGGATGTTGAGCAGGGTCGACTTGCCGGAACCGGAGCGCCCGACGATGGAGACGTGGTCGCCCACGGAGACGTCGAGGTCGACGCCGTGCAGGATCGTCAACGGCTCGTCGTCGGGGCGGAGGACCGTGCGGGTGACCTGCTCGAGCCGGATGAGGCTCATCCGCCGTACCCGCCCTGCATGGTCATCGGGTCGACCTCCGGTGCCGGGGCGCCGGGCACGAACTCGAGCACCATGTCGCCCTCGGAGAGCCCCGAGGTGATCTGCACGACCTTCCCGTCGCTGATGCCGAGGCCGACGGCGCGCTCCTCCGGCTCCCCGGTCTCCGACGGCAGCCAGACGTTGCCGGTGTCCGCGAGGCCCTCGACGGCGGTGGTCGGGAGCGTCAGCACGTCGGCCGCCTCGCCCGCGGGGATCGTGATCTCGGCCGCGAGCCCCGGGAAGACGCGGGCGTCCGAGGGGATGGCGCAGGACACGGTCGCGCCCGTGGAAGCCGGCTCCGCTCCCCCGGTCGACCCGGCGTCATCGCCGGACGGCGTGCCGCCCCCACCCGAGGACTGCTGGCCGATGCGGAGGTCCGAGCACTCGAACGGCGCGGGACCGGACGTGATGGCGACCTCCGCGGTCGTCGGCTGCGTGACGAGCCGGTACTGCTCCTCGGCGGTGAGCGGCGCGGTGGCGCGGAAGGTCGGCGGCGAGATGCGGCCGACGGCATCGCCCACGGACACCTCCTGGCCGACGAGGACGCCGAGCTCCGCGAGCGAGCCCGCGGTGGAGGCGGTGACGGTCTCCGTCACGACCTTCGGCTTCGACTGCGTGACCGTGCCGTCGGCGGCGACCACGGGGTCCACCGGTGTCTCCTGGCGGATGATGAGCACGGGATCACCCGCGGCGACGGTTGCACCCTGGCCGGCGACGAGCTTGGAGACCTTCCCCTGCAGGGTCGCCTTGACCGTCACGTCCGGGTCCGGCTGGATGCTGCCCTCCACCGTCACGTCGTTCACCACGGTCGCGAGGGTCGCCGGCACCTGCGACTCGACCACGGAGCCCGTGGGCACCTCGGCGACCTCCTCGGTCGCCGTCCCGAAGAACGCCATGCGCACGAGGGCCACCGCGATGGCGGCCAGCACGACGAGCCTCGTGATCGGGAGGATCCATCTCCGCCAGACGCCCACAGCCGCTCCTTCCCCGGCGGTCCCCAGCGGCCCGTCCGGTCGCCTCCGACGCTAGGGCCGGGGACCGGCGCGGCGGGTCGTCCGCGGGGATGAGATGCGCGTGCCGTCGGGGGGCCGCACGACGGAGGGGACGGGGTCTCCCCCGCCCCCTCCGGACGTCCTGTCAGCCGTGCCGTGACGGCACCGGGCTAGGCCTCGATGACCACCGGGATGATCATCGGCCGACGGCGGTGCGACGAGTTGACCCAGCGGCCGACCGTGCGGCGCACGACCTGGGAGTAGGCGTGGGTGTCGCGCGTGCCGTTCGCGGCGGCCTCCGCGAGGGCCCGGACGACCAGCGGCTTGACGCTGTCGAAGACCTTCGAGTCCTCGGCGAAGCCACGGGCCTCGATCTCCGGGCCCACGATGACCTTGCCGGTCTGCGGCTCGACGACGGCGAAGATCGTGACGAAGCCCTCCTCGGAGAGGATGCGGCGGTCCTTGAGGTCGGCGTCGGTGATCTCGCCGACCGTGGAGCCGTCGACGTAGACGTAGCCGATGTCGAGCTGACCCGTGACGCGCACGTGGCCGTCCTTCATGTCGAGCACCGTGCCGTCCTCCGCGAGGAACGTGTTGCGCTCCGGCACGCCCGTCTGGATCGCCAGCTGCTGGTTCGCGACGAGGTGACGGTACTCGCCGTGGACGGGAAGGACGTTGCGGGGCTTCAGGATGTTGTAGCAGTAGAGCAGCTCGCCCGCGGCCGCGTGGCCCGAGACGTGGACCTTGGCGTTGGCCTTGTGCACGACGTTGGCGCCGAGCTTCGTGAGCCCGTTGATGATGCGGTACACGGCGTTCTCGTTGCCGGGGATGAGGCTCGACGCGAGGATGACGGTGTCGTCCTGGCCGATCTCGATCTGGTGCTCCGAGTTCACCATGCGGCTGAGCACGGCCATCGGCTCGCCCTGGGACCCCGTGCTCATGTACACGATCTCGTCGTCCCGCAGGTTGACGGCCTTCTTGGAGTCGATGAGGACCCCGTCCGGCACCTTCAGGTAGCCGAGGTCGGCCGCGATGGTCATGTTGCGGATCATCGACCGGCCGATGAAGGCGACGCGGCGCCCGTTCGCGGCGGCCGCGTCCAGCACCTGCTGCACGCGGTGGACGTGGCTGGAGAAGCTCGCGACGATGACGCGGCGCGGCGCCTTCGAGATGACGGCCTCGAGCACCGGGCCGATGGAGCGCTCCGTGGGCGTGAACCCGGGCACGTCGGCGTTCGTGGAGTCCGACATGAACAGGTCGATGCCGGCCTCGCCGAGCCGGGCGAACGCGCGGAGGTCCGTGATGCGGTCGTCGAGCGGCAGCTGGTCCATCTTGAAGTCGCCGGTGTGCAGGACGCTGCCGGCCTCCGTCTTGATGGCGACCGCCAGCGCGTCCGGGATGGAGTGGTTGACGGCCACGAACTCGAGCTCGAACGGCCCGAGGCGCTCGCGGTCGCCCTCCTTCACCTGGAACGTGTACGGCTTGATCCGGTGCTCCTTGAGCTTCGCCTCGATGAGGGCGAGCGTGAGGCCGGAGCCGATCAGCGGGATGTCCTGCTTCAGCTTGAGGAGGTACGGCACGGCGCCGATGTGGTCCTCGTGGCCGTGCGTGAGGACGATGCCGACGACGTCGTCCAGGCGGTCCGCGATGGAGCTGAAGTCGGGGAGGATCAGGTCGACGCCGGGCTGGTGCTCCTCGGGGAAGAGCACGCCGCAGTCGACGACGAGGACCTTGCCGTCGATCTCGAACGTGGTCATGTTGCGCCCGATCTCGCCCAGGCCGCCGATGGGCGTGATGCGCAGGATGCCGGGCTTGAGAGCGGGAGGATCGTAGATGGTCCGGGGCATGGGGCTCCTAGGTGACGGTGCGGCCCGGGGGCCGGCTGCGGGGAGATGCGGGCGCGCGTCAGCGCGTGGTGCCGGCGACCTGGGGCAGGGCTCCGCCGGCGGCCGCGTTGCGATCGGGGCGGAAGTTGCGGAAGTCGACGCCGGGGACGTCGCGGACGAGGTCGATCTCGTCCTCGATCTGGGCGGCCTCCCACTCCTCCGGCCCGACGAGGGGCAGGCGGACGCGGGGGCTGCCGATGCGGCCGAGGCCGTGGAGGATGTACTTCGCCGCGACCGTGCCGGGCACGTGGGTCATGACCGCGCGGACGAGCGGCTCGAGCTGCTGGTGGGCGTGCGTGGCGGCGCGCAGGTCGCCCGCGTTCACGGCGTCGACCATGGTGCGGTACGGCGTGGCCGTGATGTTCGCCGTGACGCCGATGAGCCCGGTGCCGCCGATGGCGAGCGTGGGGAGCGCGTTCGCGTCGTCGCCCGCGAAGTACATGAGGCCGGTCTGGTTGAGCACGCGGCTCGCCTGCGCGAGGTCGCCCTTGGCGTCCTTCACCGCGAGGATGTTCGGGTGCTTCGCCGCCCGCAGGATGGTCTCGTACTGGATGGGGATGCCGGTGCGGCCGGGGATGTCGTAGAGGATGACGGGCAGGTCCGTGGCGTCCGCGATCATCCGGAAGTGCGTGAGCACGCCCGCCTGCGTGGGCTTGTTGTAGTACGGCGTGACGATCATGTTGCCGTCGGCGCCGGCCTTCTCGCTCTGGCGGGCGAGCTGCATGGCGTGCGCGGTCTCGTTGGAGCCGCCGCCCGTGATGATCTTGGCGCGGCCCGCGCTCACCGACCGGCCCACCTCGACGAGCTTGATCTTCTCCGGGTCGGTCAGCGTGCTGGTCTCGCCCGTGGTGCCCGTGACGACGATGCCGTCCGCGCCCGCGACGATGACGTCGTCCATGTGCTTCTCGACGGCCGCCCAGTCCACCTCGCCGTCGGCCGTGAACGGGGTGACGAGCGCCACCAGGACCTGGCCGAAGGGGTTCTCTGAGGACACGGCTCCCATCGTAACGCTCGGACCGCGCGCGGACGGGAGCGGGATCCGCGCCCCGTCGCCCCCGACGGGCCCGACCCGCCCCCGGACGGGGGATGCCGGAACGGCCCGCACGGGAGCATCCTGCGCGTGAGGACGACGGAGTCCTCGAGAAGGCGGTGGACCATGACCCTCACGGCACGGAGCAGGCGCACGCCCGCTCTGGCCCTCACCCTGGCGCTCGTCACCGGGGTCTCGCTCGTCGGCGCATCGCCGGCCATCGCCGCGCCCGGTGCGCCGCCGTCCCGCGTCGCGGCGGACGCGGTCGCCGCGCTCCCCGCCCCCGTCGTGAACATCGGCGGGGAGGTCACGGACATCCCCGAGATCGAGGTCTACGTCGGGCTCGACCTCGGGGAGCTCGTGGTCGACGAGCCCCGCTTCGAGTACCGGCTGGACGGCCAGGGCCCCTGGACGACCGCCCACACGGGCCCGCTCGACTCCGCCGTGATCCGCATCCCGGCCCCGGCCGGACCGCACGTCATCTCCTTCCGGGCCGCCGGCGTGATCGACGGCGTCCCCGTCATCGGCGCCGCGTCCGCGCCCGTGGACGTCCGCTCGCTGGGGTACCCCACGCGGTACGACCCGGTCATCACGGTCGACGGGCCCCGGATCACCCTCGCCTGGGACGTGCGCGGGTACCTCGCCGGCTGGCCGGAGGAGCGTTCGGTCGTCTACGCGTTCGGCGACGACCCGTACACCTTCGCCGACGCCGTGGGAGCGACCACCGTCGACGTCGGCTACGACCGCACGGTCCGCTTCGTGTTCTGGCACGGGCCCAACGTCGACGTGGCCCGGTACGTGTACCTGGATCTCGCCACCGGCAGCGCGCCCGGGACGCCGTCGTTCACCTCCGCGCCGACCCCGACCGTCGTCGGCCGGGCGGTCGCGGGGAGCACGCTGTCCGTCCGGACCGGCACGTGGCGTCCCGGCCCGGTCGCGCTCGCCTACCAGTGGTACCGCGACGGCCAGCGGATCTCCGGCGCCTCGGGACCGACCTACGAGGTCGACGCGCGCTTCGACGGCGGCAAGCGCATCACCGTCGGCGTCCGGGGCAGCGCACCGGGCCGCGCCTCTCTCGAGCGCGTCTCGGCCCCAACGCCGCGTGTCGCGATGCCCGTCATCTCCCCGGGCGTGCCGGCGATCGGCGGGCTCCCGCTCGTCGGACGGCAGCTCACCGTGCGGACCGGGTTCTGGCGCCCGGCGCCCACCTGGCTGACCTACCAGTGGCTGCGCGACGGGGTGGTCATCCCGGGCGCCGAGGCACCCGCGTACACGCCCGTCGCCGCCGACCGCGGGCGGCTCCTCGCGGTGCGGGTGACGGGAGAGCGGTACCCCTACCCCACCGTCTCGCGGACCAGCGTCGCGGTGCGCGTGGGGTGACGGCGCGCACGGCCGCGTCGCGCGCTACGGCGCGACGCGGCCGTTCTTCTGGAAGGCCGAGTGGGTGAGGGGCATGAGCCGCTCGAACTCGGTCTCCATGCGCTCCGCGCACATCTCGATCTCCCGCTGCGGGAAGCTCGGGAACGTCGAGTCCTCGTGCTTGGTGCGCAGGGACAGGAAGTTCATGAGGGCGCGGGCGTTCAGGGTGACGTACATCGACGAGTAGATGTTGAGCGGGAGCACGATGCGGGCCACCTCGCGGGCGACGCCCTGCTCGAGCATGCGCTGGTAGGAGGCGTAGGCCTCGGCGGACGTGCGCCGGGTCTCCTCCTGCACGAGCGCGGTCTGCTCCGGGCTCCCGGCGTGGAACTCGTACGCGCCGGGCTTGCCGACCTGCACGAGGTTGCGCTCCGGGCCCGGGACGTAGAAGACGGCGTCGAGCTCCTTGTAGCGGCCCGACTCCTCGTTGTAGGACGCCATGCGGTGGCGCATGAACTCGCGGAACACGAAGATCGGCGCCTGGACGTAGAAGGTCATCGAGTTGTGCTCGAAGGGCGATCCGTGACGGTCGCGCATGAGGTAGTTGATGAGGCCGCGGTCGCGCTTCACCCGCTTCTCCTCCGCCTCCGTGTCGACGTCGCCCTCCAGGGCGCGGTCCTGCGCGTCGGGCTCGTCGAGGGCGCGCTCGAGGGTCTTCTCGCCGGCGGTGGAGACGCGGGCGGCGAAGATCACGTCGGAGTCGTGGGCGCTCGAGCGGACGAGCTCCACGGTCATGTCGGATCGGAAGGCGATGTCGTCGTGGGGCACGACGTCACTGTACGCGACCGTCCGACGCCGGGAGCCCGGCGGGCCCGGCGCTCCGCGGCCGTTCCCCGGCGTCCTCGCGGGGCCGCGTCCTAGGCTGATGGGCACCGACGAAGGGCTCGACCATGTCCGACAGCACCGCATCCCCCGCACCGCTCACCGTCCTCATCTCCGGCGCCGGCGGCACGATCGGCACCGAGCTGCAGGCGCAGCTGGAGTCGGCCGGCCACCGGGTGCAGCGGCTCGTGCGCCACCCGGCGTCGTCACCCGACGAGCACGAGTGGGAGCCGTCCGCGGGACGGCTGGATCCCGCGGTGCTCGACGGGGTCGACGCCGTGGTGAACCTGTCGGGAGCCTCCATCAGCCGGCTCCCGTGGACGAAGCCGTACCAGGAGGAGATCCGGTCGTCGCGCGTGACGGCCACGCGGACCATCGTCGGAGCGCTCGCCACCGCGGCGCACCCGCCCCGGGTGCTGCTCAACGGATCCGCGGTCGGCTTCTACGGCGACCGGCCGGCCGAGCGCCTCACCGAGGACTCCCCGCGCGGGACGGGCTTCCTCGCCGAGGTCGTGGAGGCGTGGGAGGCCGAGGCGTTCCAGGCCTCCGCCGACGTCCGCGTGGCGACGCTCCGCACCGGGCTGGTGCTCGCCGAGGCCGGGGCCCTCGCACCGCTGCGCCTCCTCACGAACCTCGGCCTGGCCGGGCGCCTCGGCACGGGCGGGCAGGTGTGGCCGTGGATCTCGCTCCGCGACGAGGCCGCCGCCATCGTCCACCTCCTGACCTCGTCCGTCTCCGGACCCGTGAACCTCACCGGCCCCGAGCCCGTCATGGCCGATCGGCTCATGCGGCACCTGGCGAAGCGCATGCACCGGCCCTACCTGATCCCCGCGCCGGAGTTCCTCATCCGGCTCGCGCTGCAGGACGCCGGTCAGGAGCTTCTGCTGTCCAGCCAGCCCGCGCGACCCGGGAAGCTGCTCGCGGACGGGTTCGCCTTCCGCGACCCCACGGTGGAGCTCGCCATCGACCGCCTGCTCGCGAAGGGGTAGCGGCCCGCATTGCGGCGACGATGCCATCGGCGCGGGGGCGGGGCGGTCCACCCTTCGTGCGTCGTGGCGGCGATGCCGGCGCGGGCGGCGCTCAGGCGGCGGGCTCGGCGCCGTGCAGCGCGATCGCCTGACGGATGGCTCCGCGGGCGCGGCGGCGGTCGCCGCTCGCGTCGTAGGCGAGGCCGAGCCGGAACCAGGCGCGCCAGCTGTCGGGATCCTGCTCCACCTCGGCCTGGTACCGGGGGAACGTGGCGTCCGCCGCCTCGCGGATCGGCCGCCCGCTCGCGCGCGTCGGGAGGTCGTCCTCGGGCAGGCCGCCCTCCTCGTCGAGGATCCGCACGAGGCGCGCGCTGCGCGTGCCGAACAGGAGCTCCCGGACGAGCGCCCAGACGCCGAGCACCGGGAGGATGACGAGGCCGAGGCCCAGCGCGACGCCCACGGGCTCGCCGGAGATCACGAGCAGCACGGCGCGCTGGCCGAGCACCGCCAGGTACAGCACCATGAGCACGGCCATGAGGCCCACGCCGATGCGGGTGCCCATCAGGCGCTCGTGACGGTGGCGGCCTGACCGCTCGGACCCCCGTCGTCCACGGGGCCCGCGGACGCTGCGGCCGAGGCCTGCTGGGACGCGCGCTCGCGCGATCCGTCGAGGTCGATGAGCCGGTCGAGCCCGACCACGACGCCCCGCGCCGTGCGGGTCTCGCGGAGCGCGAGCAGGATGCCCGCCTCGTAGGCGCTCGGCGCCAGGGTGTCGTGGCTGATGGTGAGGACCTCGCCGTTGCCGCCGAAGACGACGTCCTGCTTGGCGACGACGCCCTGCATCCGCAGGCTGTGCACGGGGATGCTCGCGACCTGCTGGCCCCGCGCGCGCTGGTCGGTGTGCGGCGCCTGCACGGGCCCCCGCGTTCCGCGCGCCTGCGACATGAGCTCGGCGGTGCGGACCGCGGTGCCCGAGGGAGAGTCGATCTTGGAGGCGCCGTGCGCCTCGACGATCTCGATGGAGTCGTAGAACCGGGCGGCCATCTGCGCGAACGAGGTCGCGAGGACGCTGCCGACGGAGAAGTTCGGGATGATGACGACGCCGACGGCGAGGTTGCCCGTGATCCGCCGCTCCAGGGCCTGGATGCGCTCGCCCGTCCAGCCGCTCGTGCCGACGAGGACGTTCATGCCGTGCGCGACCGCGTACTCGACGACGCCCTGGCTGACCGCCGGGAGCGTGACGTCGACGGCGATGTCGGCGCCGAGCATGTCCGACAGCTCGTCCTTGGAGTCGAGGCTCGCGACGAGCTCGAACTCCGTGCTCGCCTCGACGATCTGGGAGATCAGCTGGCCCATGCGGCCCGTAGCGCCGACGACGGCGACCGTGGTTGTCATCCGCCCAGCGTACCGGCGCGTCTCCGGGCGGTGCGGGTCGGCCCGGCGCTCCGCGGCGCTAGTACGGCTGCTGCTCGGGGAGCCCGGTGCGCAGCTCGACGGGCAGGTGGCCGAGGTCGTTGTGCACGACGAGCACCGGCGGCTTCGCCGAGCGCACGCGGATGATGGTGAGTCCGCAGTTGGCCTGGTTGATGCCCATCCACCGCCAGTCGGGGGCGTCGAAGACGTGCCGCACGAACCAGGCGATGACGAAGTTGTGGGTGATGAGCAGGTCGTGGCGGTCGCCGCGCGCGGGTGCGAGGAACTCGCTCACCGCATCGGCCATCTGCGCGCTGCCCGCGTCGATCTCCTCCTCGGTGATGCCGCCGAAGAACGACTCGAACGCGTGCGGCATGTCCGGCACCGGACCCGACGGGATGCAGTCGAACAGCAGCGAGGACGGCTCGGGCTCGATCGCCGGCATGCGCTCCGCCATGATGGCGGCCGTCTCCTCGGCGCGCGCGAGCGGCGAGTGGCGGACGGAGGTGAACGGGACCCCGCTCAGCCGGTCGGCGATGCAGTGCGCCTGGCGCTTGCCGCGGCCCGAGAGCGGGCCGTCGGGGAGGCCGTGCTCGGCATCCTGCTGCTCGCCGTGGCGGACGAGGTAGATGTAGTGGGACACGGTTCCTCCTACGGGAGCGAGGTGGTCTCGAGCAGCGGCGCGAACGCGTCGGCGCCGACGGTGCCCACAGCGGCGATCGAGAGCGGACGGGACACGAGGTCAGCGGCGAGGGCGCGGACGTCCTCCGCGGTGACCCGGGACAGGCGGACGAGGGTCTCGTCGAGGTCGACGTACTCGCCCGTGGTGATCTCGGAGCGGCCGAGGCGCGACATGCGCGTGTCCGAGTCCTCGAGGGCGAGGGCCGACTGGCCGGAGAGCTGGCCGAACGCGCGGGACAGCTCCTCCTCGGTGACGTGCTCCTCGGCGAGCTTCCGGAACTCGTCGAGCATGAGGCGGGAGACCTGCGCCGTCTTGGCCGCCGTGCATCCGGCGTAGAGGCCGAAGACGCCCGCGTCGGAGTAGGAGGCGCCGAACGAGTAGACGGAGTACGCGAGGCCGCGCTTCTCCCGCACCTCCTGGAACAGGCGCGACGACATCCCGCCGCCGAGCACCGAGTTGAGCATGGCGAGGGCCGGACGCCGGTCGTCGGAGGCGGCGAGGCCGGGGACGCCGAGCAGGATGTTGGTCTGCTCGATGGGGCGGTCGACGACGACCAGCTCGCTGCCGCGCGTGATGACCCCTGCGGCGCCCGTGCGCCGGGCGACGGGAGCCGCCGGGACGCCGAGGTCCCAGCCGGCGCGCTCGAGGCCCGCGGTGACGCGGGAGACGAGGGCGTCGTGGTCCACTGCTCCGGCTGCCGTGATGACGAGGTCCTGCGGGCGGTAGTTGCGGCGGTAGTGGGCGACGACGGCGTCGCGCTCGGCGGCCTCGATGTCGGCCGGGCTGCCGCCGATGGGACGGCCCAGCGGATGCTCGCCCAACACGGCCTCGAAGAAGCGCTCGCTCGTGACGTCGCCCGGGTCGTCGTCCGCCATGGCGAGCTCCTCCAGGATGACGCCGCGCTCGGTCTCGAACTCCTCGGCGTCGATGAGGCTGGAGGTGACCATGTCGGCCAGCACGTCCACGGCCATGCCGAGGTCGCGGTCCTGCACCTTCGCGTAGTAGCAGGTGTACTCCTTGGCCGTGACGGCGTTGTGCTCGCCGCCGACCGCGTCGAAGGACACCGCGATGTCGAGGGCCGTGCGCGACGGCGTGCCCTTGAAGAGCAGGTGCTCGAGGAAGTGGGTGGATCCGAGGTCGCCCGGCTGCTCGTCGCGGGAGCCGACCGCGACCCACATGCCGATCGTGGCGCTGCGGCTGCCGGGCACGTCCTCGCTGAGGATGCGCACGCCGGACGGGAGGACCGAGCGTCGGACGCGGGCACCGCCCGCCGACTGCACGGTGAGCTCGGGGAGGTCGAGGGGGAGTTCTACGGCGCGGGACATCAGCGTCACCCTACGCCACGGGCCTGGTGCGCGATCGGGGTCGCCGCGCGGTGCGCGGGCACGAGCCGGTCAGCATCCCGGTCCGGCGTGGTGGGTCCCGCACGGCCCGGGCACCAGGACCGTGGACC